>JAEPNS010000077.1:402-4536 GCA_017643325.1 Alphaproteobacteria bacterium
ATACGGGCCGCGTTCAGGCCGATATGGTCGGCGTTCGCCATCTCGAAGCTCGCATGGTGCAGGCCCGGCCCGGCCGATTTGGCGAGCGCGACCACGTGGTGATCGCTGCCACCCGCCAGGTACATGAAGGCGATTGCATCTCCGACCCGATCCGCGACACGCATCCCCAGCATGCGTGTGTAGAAGTCGATCTTTCGGTTCACGTCCGGCGTGAACTGCAGGATGTGACCCAGCCGGCGGGGCTGGACCTCGACGTCGCGCGGAGGTGCCGCGCGGTCTCCGCGCCGCTCAAAATGGCCCGGCGTGTTGGTAGGCCAGCCGGCCTGGTCGCCGAGCGCATCGGGCCCGCCGCGCGACGGTGCAGCGTCGGCGACCTTCACGTTGACGTAGATCCCGTCGGGGTCCCGCACCCAGATGCCGTCGTCGGGCGATTCGTTCGGCGGATCGAGCAACGTCTCTCCCGCCTCTTCGAGACGCGTCCGGATCGCGGCGAGCCCCTCCGCGGTCGTGCCGAAGCAAACGTGATGGAGTTTCTTTCGCGGTCCCTCGATCAGGCGCAACTGGTCCTGTTCGCGGCCCGCGCAACTCACGATTCCCATGCCGTCGCGCGCGCTGCCGAGCAATCCTCCGTCTCGATAGAAGGTAAGGCCGGTCTCGATGTCCGGCACCTCGATCCCGACATGCTGCAAGTTGGTCACTGACATGGCGTTCCTCCGTTTCCATACGGTTTCGTATGGAAAACCTAGGAGCGCGTCGCGCTTGTCACATTGACCTGCGTCAAACAAATCCTGCGGCCGGATGGCCAACGCCGCACAGCCGGGTATATTCGGGGCTCTACCGTCTATTCGCGTGTTGTCCTTCATGAAAGCTGTGATCATTCCCGTGACGCCGTTCCAGCAGAACTGCTCGGTTCTTTGGTGCGAAGAGACCATGAAGGCCGCCGTCGTGGACCCAGGCGGCGAGACCGATCGGATCGAGGCAGCCATCGACGAACAGGGTGTCGAGGTCGAGAAGATCATGCTGACCCATGCCCATATCGATCACGCCGGCGGCGCGGCAGACTTGTCGGAGAAGCTCGGCGTACCCATCGAAGGGCCGCACCGGGACGACGACTTCTTGATCCAGAAACTGCACGAACAGGGCGCGATGTTCGGCGTTGAGGGCGGCAGGCCATTCACCCCGGACCGCTGGCTCGATGCCGGCGACGAGGTGACGGTCGGCAACCTGACCTTCGAGGTACGTTTTTGCCCCGGTCACACGCCGGGACACCTGATCTACTTTGAACCGGAATCGCGGATCGCGTTCGTCGGAGACGTGATTTTCCAGGGCTCGGTCGGTCGGACGGACCTGCCGGGCGGCGATCACGACACGCTCATTTCCTCGATCCGCGAACAGGTCTTCCCGCTGGGCGACGACGTGACGTTTGTGCCCGGTCACGGACCCGCATCGACTGTCGGACACGAACGCCAGACCAACCCCTTCGTTCGGGACGCCTGACCTACCGGTTCTTTGTGATCGGCTCGGTGCGCGGCGTGAAGAAGGACGGCAACTCGCTTTCCTGGAGTCCCTCATAGAGGCAGTGCTTCTTGGGATGCGCCTCGTATTGTTCGTCCGGCGATGCGTCGATGCTCGGGGTCGTCGGGATGCATCCCGCGCAGTAGGCCTTCAATGTCCGCAACGGCGGCTCGCCCTTGATGGATTCATAGAGCTCCACCGCAGCGTCGATCTTGTCCTTCTCGGCCTCGGCGACCAACACGACGGATCCCTCCGAGCCCATCGCGCCACCGCCCCCGACATGGGTCACCTCGTCGATGTCGAACAGGATCTTGAAGGCCTGGATCTCAGTGATCACGATGCCGTTGGTCACCGGCATCATCCCGGTGCGCTGGCCGGCGTGGTAGTAGAAGGTATCCTGCCCCATGTGCCGGGCTGCTTCTGTCACCGACGGTATCGTCTTCTCGAGCCCGATGGGAATGATCAGCTTCGAGCCGCGCGCGGCGACGATGCCCATCGCGAATCCGATCGTGCCGCACCCCGGATGCGCGCAGAACACGCCGGCATTGAAGTCCGGATCGACCGCGTTGCCGCCCTTGATGAAGATGCACTCGTCGTCGAAGTTCCGCAGCATCTCGTCCATGCGTGGCGCGGGCGGGGTCAATTCGCCGCGCGTCAGGTGGATGATCGGCGGCTTCTCCTCTGGCTGTGTCTGGCACAGCACATGGTTGATCACCTGCCCCGACAGATAGAACGGCTTGTGCGGAACCTCGCCCATGATCTCCTCCGCGACAAACACGTTCGTCGAGCCGTGGGCGATAATCATTTCCTTGTTCTTGTGGGCGTTCCGCACCTCGGGCATCGCGGCGACCGCCTTGCCGATGATCCGCCGCCCCTCCCAGGGCGTGAAGACGAACGATGCACGTACTTTACTCATGGACAATTTCCCCTGCCCGGTTTCGGTTTGTTACGGCAAAACATAGCATGCGCCGCACCGCTGTCCTGCGGGCGGCGCGGGTATCCTCTCAAACCGCGAGCGCGTAGATTGGCGCCACCCCGACGAAGGAGGTAAGCATGAAGATCGGACTGAGCGGCACCGGCCGCATGGGCACCGCGATGGGCCTTAACCTGATGGAGCACGGCCACGAACTCGCGGTCTGGAATCGCACTTCGAAAAAGACACGGGAGCTGGTCAGCACCGGCGCGACCGCCTGCGACAGCCCCGCCGACCTGGTCGCCGCGAGCGATCTTGTGATCAACATCGTGATCGACGACAAAGCCGCGAAGGCGGTCTATGAGGGCCGCAACGGATTGCTGTCAGGTGACATCAAGGGCACGCTCTTCGTCGAGATGAGCACGCTGCTTCCCGAGACGACAAAGGCTCTTGAAAAGAAGGTCAAGGCGAAGGGCGGCACCTTCCTCGAATGCCCCGTCGGCGGCTCCGTGGCGCCTGCGCGCCAGGGAAATCTGCTCGGCATGGCTGGCGGGTCGCCCGCGGCCTACAGGAAGGCGAAGCCTGTGCTCGAACAGCTCTGCCGCCGCGTCGACCGTGTCGGCGATGTGGGCGCGGGCGCGGCGATGAAGCTCGCGATCAACCTGCCGCTGCTGACCTACTGGGAAGCGCTGGGCGAAGCCATGTCGCTGACCGAGAAGGCCGGTATCAAGGGATCGCTCGCTGCCGACATCCTGGCGGATTCCAGCGGCGCGGCGAAGGTCGCTCCGGCCCGAATCCCGTGGGTGATGGATGCCGTGAAGGGCAAGATGCACAAGAACGTCGCCTTCGACATCGCGGGCGCAGCCAAGGACGCGACGCTGATGTGCGCGCTGGCAAAGCACTTCAAGGTCGACGCGCCGGCGATCAACGCCACCCGTCTCGCCTACCGAAAGGCTGCGAAAGGTTCATGGGGCGGACGCGATTTTGCTCTCTTGTCCGCGTGGCGGGTGCTGCAAAACAAGAAGCCGAAGTCCAAGCGCGCCTGACGGGAGTTGATCGCGGCGCGTTTCGCCATATCTCAGGGACAGCTATCGTACGCCCGCATTCGGAGACACGAACATGTCAGGTCCCGTAGAACTCGTGATCAACCCGCGCACCCGGGACCTCGGAAGCTTCGAGGTCGCGCGCGTGCTGCCCTATGCCAAGCGGAGGATGGTCGGTCCCTTCATCTTCTTCGACCGGATGGGACCGAATACCTTCAAGCCCGGCGAGGGGATCGACGTGCGCCCGCACCCGCATATCGGGCTGGCCACGGTCACCTACCTCTTCGACGGCGAGATCATGCACCGGGACAGCCTCGGCTACGAGCAGCCGATACGTCCGGGCGACGTCAACTGGATGTCTGCCGGTCGCGGCATCGTCCACTCCGAACGCACCCGCGACGAAGTCCGGGACACCGAGCGGGAGATGTTCGGCATCCAGTCCTGGGTCGCGCTGCCGAAGGACAAGGAAGACAGCCAACCCCATTTCAAGCACCACCCGGGGGACACGCTGCCCGAGGCGGAAAACAACGGCGTCCACATGCGCCTGATCGCCGGCGCGGCCTACGGCATGGAATCCCCGGTCGAGGTTGCCTCGCCGATGTTCTACCTCGACGTCAACCTGACGGCAGGAGCGAGCCTCGACGTCACCAACGACTATCCCGA
>JAEPNS010000077.1:4546-11257 GCA_017643325.1 Alphaproteobacteria bacterium
CGAGACCTACGGCGAGAACAACATGCTGGTCCTCGCCGAGGGCGCCGACGTGACGGTCGACGCGCCGGACGGGGCGCGGGTAATGCTGCTCGGCGGCGACACGATGGACGGCGAGCGCCTGATCTGGTGGAACTTCGTCGCCAGCTCGCAGGAGCGCATCGACAAGGCCAAGGACGACTGGAAGAACGGCCGTTTCGACGGGATCGAGGGCGACGACGAGTTCATACCCCTCCCCGAGGACTGAGTCGGTCATGTCTGCCCCCATCGCGATCACGATGGGCGATCCCGCGGGAATCGGCCCCGAGGTCGTCTGCAAGGCGCTCGCGGAACTGGGAGATCCGGGCAACGCGGGAATCCGGGTGATCGGCGCGCTGCCGATCCTCGAACGCGCCAACGCGCTGTGCCGGACCAAACTGAGTTTCGGCGAAGGCGGTATCCCGGTGGACGACCTGCGCAACGACGGAGTCGACGACGCCCCGGCTGGCGAAGTCTCCGCCGCGGCTGGCGAAGCCGCCTACCGATATATCGTCCGGGCGGCCGAGCTGGCGCAATCGGGCGAGATCGGCTGCATCGTGACCGCGCCGATCAACAAGGCCGCGCTGCACGCGGCCGGACACGAGTTCGACGGCCACACCGGCCTGCTTAGCCATCTCGCCGGCGGCATCAAACCCAACATGCTGCTCACCTCACCGACACTTTCTACGATCCACGTCTCTGCGCATGTCTCCCTTCAGGAGGCGATCCGGCACTGCACCAGGGAAAGGGTGCTCGAAGTCATCAAGGCGGGCGACGCTCATTTCAGGCGCGTCGGCGTGGCGGCGCCCCGCATCGCCGTCGCCGCGCTCAACCCGCACGCAGGCGAAGGCGGCATGTTCGGCAGCCAGGACGACGACGAGGTCGCCCCGGCCGTCGAAGCCGCGCGCACCGAGGGAATTGATGTAGTCGGGCCGCTCTCTGGCGACACGGTTTTCGCGCGCGCCCATCACGGTGAATTCGACCTGGTCGTCGCCCAGTATCACGACCAGGGTCACGCGACGGTGAAACTCATTGCCTTTGATACAGCAGTGAATGTCACGGTCGGCCTGCCCTTCGACCGCTGCTCCGTCGACCACGGCACAGCCTTCGACATCGCCTGGACCGGCAAAGCCGACCACACGAACATGGTGGCGGCCATCGCATACGGACGGCGGCTGGCGGCAGCACATTAGATTTTCTATCGTTCATGCTGTGGTAGGCTGACGACCGAAAAATTCGATCCAGCCGGGTACTCCTATGCGATTGCTCATCATCTTGGCCGCACTTGCGCTCGCGGCCTGTCAGACTCTTGACGGTCCGTCCCAGCCGACCGTCGAGACGGCACGAGGGCAGCAGGTCCTGAATGCCATTACCGTCCTTGGGTGCACGCGTGCGAAAACCGCGGACGCGCGTATCTCCCGCTGTACGCGCCTGATCGACAATGCCGAGAAAACCGCGACCGAGAAGGTGAGCGGCGACCAGCTTCGCGTGGTGGGCCATGTCCTGCGCGGGCTGGGCTATGTCGACAAACGAGAGGACGGAAGGGCACTCGACGACTTCAACTCGGCGATTTCGCTCGATGCCGGACACGCGCAGGCCTACCTCGCCCGTTCGACTGTCTGGGAACTGCGCGGCGACCACGCCAAGATGATGCGCGACCTGAATACGGTGGTCGACCTCGCCCCGGACCGCGCAGAACATTATCTCGCCCGCGCGGCAGGCTGGATCGTCTCGGAATTTCCGCCCGAACGCGACGAGGGCCCCGCGACCACGCCGGCGGAACTGCGCGCGATCGAGAACGCGACCGAGGATATCGAGAAGGCCCAGGCATTCGATCCGGAACTGAGCGACACATATCTCCTGCTGGGGGACATCAATTTCGAACTGGCGGATTTCGATACTGCGATCGGCTACTACTCCGAAGCCATTTCGCGCGACCGGAACGACGGGTCGGCTTATGGCAATCGCGCCACCGCTTACTATCGGATCGAGGACTACGGCAGCGCCATCGCAGACTTCGAGAGCGCGATCCGTCTGGATCCCGATGACGCATCGAACTATCTCAAGCTCGGTTGGATCCTTGCCGCCGGTCCCGAAGGTGACCTCCGCGACGGCGATCGGGCCATTTCGCTCGCGCTGGAAGCCGAGCGCCGCGCAAGCGGCGAAAAACCGGCCGCACTTCTCTTCCTCCTGCCGACGGCCTACGCGGAATCCGGCCGGTTCGACGAAGCCGTACGAGAACTGGAACGCGTGCTCGATTTCCTCAGGGAGAGCGCGGTTCAGTCCAACGAAGACGATACGCTGCGTTTGCTGGGCCTTTATGTCAGCGCGGAAGAACTCCTGGAAATGTTCCGGAATCGCAAGCCGTTCCGCTTCGCGGAAACGGGCCAGGAAAGCTGACCAGGTTAGCCCCCGACGAACCGGTTCACCAGATAGCTCTCGCTCGCGAAGCCCGCGCAGAAGGGCCCGACATGGGCGGCCAGTGCCTCCATTTTCGGGCGCACCGACTCGCGCGCCGGTTGCTGGCGGGCCACGGCGGCTTCGACCTCGGCGCGCAGCTTGTCCATGTCCACGGTCGTGACCTCGCCGCCGGCGACGACCATGCGCCCGTCGATCATCACGTCGCGCACGCCGCCGCGGTCCTCGGAGAATACGATCTGGTTCACCGGCTCGTTCAGCGGCATATAGGTGACAGCACCCAGGTCCAGCATAACGATGTCGGCCTTGTAGCCGGGCGCAATACGCCCGATCTCACCCTCCCATCCGAGCGCCTTGGCGCCCGCCTCGGTCGCCATTTCCAGCGCCTGGGCACTTTCGAGCCATTTCTCGTAATCCGGGCCCTGCACACGTGAGAGCGTGCAGGCGAGCCGGGTCGCCTCGAACATGTTGAGCGCGTCCGCGCAGGTGCAGGTATCGGTGCCGATCGCGACGTTGACGCCCGCCTCGCGCATCGCGACCGTGGCCGCGACGCCGGAACCTAGCCGCAGGTTGCTCATGGGGTTGTGGGAGACCGACACGCCCCGGTCGGCGAGGAGCTTCAAGTCGTCGCCCGTCAGCCAGATCGCGTGGGCTGCGACAAGGTTCGGGCCGAGCACCTCGAGGCTGTCGAGATAGCCGGCCAGCGTGGTCCCGTAGAGTTTCTGGCTCGCAAGCGCCTGGACCTTGGATTCCGCCAGATGGGTCTGCATCAAGGCGTCGTACTCGCGCGCCAGATCTCGACAGGCTTTCCAGAACGCCTCGTCGCAATGATGCGGGATTGTCGGCCCGAGCGCGAGCTTCACCCGCGCCGGGTCGTGCGGCCAGTTATGGAGCGCATCCCGGCATACGGTGACCGACGCGTCACCCGGCCCCGGGCTCATGCCGTCCACCATGTCGCGCGCGTCATCGGGCAGGATGTCGTAGAGGCCGGGGATCGCCTTCCACAGCCCGCGCGTCGACATCATCGGCGCGACGACGGCGCGCATCCCGACATCCATATAGGCCTGCCCCGCCGCCTCCAGCCCGTCGCGTGTCGGCGCGGGGCCTTCGGCAAACATGTCGAGGCAGGCAGTGCAGCCGCCAAGCACCATCTCGCAGGCGGCGAGTTTCGCCGCGAGATACTTGTCCTCCTGCGTGAAACCGGCCCCCGTATACGGGTGCGAGTTCAGCAGCAACTCCAGCGTCCAGCGATCGCCCAGACCCTTCGCGAGCGTCGAGTTTCCGTGGGTGTGCCCGTTGACGAGCCCCGGCATCAGCAACCGGTCCGAGGCGTCGACTTCTTTCGCGCCGTCCGGCGCCGCCATCCCGGCAGCACCGATTTCCTTGATCCGGTTGCCCTCGATCAGAATATCCGCCGGCTCGGCAGATCGCTTGGAAATATCCAGCAACTTTCCGCCGCGGATCACTTGCATCTGTTCGGACATCGAAGGCACTCCCTGAAGACCAATCACGCCAGCACCCTAGCGCAATTTTGCGGCGGCGCGCGGTCGCGGCATATACATTCCCTATCCGAGGGACGGTCGGATCCGTCCCGCAAGAGAAAGCAATGCGAGAGCTGAAAGCCCAGATAGTCGTCGTCGGCGGGGGAATTGCCGGCCTGTGGACGCATGCGCTCCTGCGCAAGCGCGGGTTCGATGCGGTACTCGTGGAAAAGACGGCGCTCGGCTCGGACCAGACACTGGCCAGCCAGGGCATGATCCACGGCGGCCAGCGCTACAATCTCGAGGGCAGGAAGACACGGCACGCGGAGCTGATAGCGCCGATGCCCAGGGTGTGGGGCGACTGCCTGGCGGGAACCGGCGAAATCGACCTGTCCGGGACCCGAGTGCTGGAAGCGCGGCAGTTCATGTGGTCGCCCGGCGGGTTGCTGTCGAACGTGTCCGCTTTTGTCGGCTCGAGGATCCTCAACACGCAGACCGAAAATCCGCCGCGCGAGGAGTGGCCCGAGGTATTCCGGATGACGAAGGACTTCCGCGGGCGGCTCTACCGGATGAACGAAGTAGTCCTCGACGCTAAGAGCCTCGTCAGGAATATCGCCGAGCCGGGCCACAACCACATCTACCGGGTCGAGATCGAGGACATCGTTCATGAGGGCGACCGGGTCCGGTATCTCGCCGGGCGCACCGGCGAAAACGATCAAATCACACTCCACGCCGACACCTATATCTTCGCTGCCGGAACGTTCAACGAAGTCGCCGCCGACGCGCTCGGCATCGGCAAGTCGGCGACCCAGCGACGTCCGCTCCGGCAGGTGATGGTGGGCCCCCTTCCCTACAGGCTCTATGCCCACTGCATCACGACGGACCCCCGCCCCCGCGTCACGGTGACGGCGCATCCGCTGCCTGGCGGTGACTACGTCTGGTATCTCGGCGGCCTGGTCGCCGTGCGTGGCGCGGACACGTCAGATGACGAGGCGATCGACTTCGCGAGAAAGGAAATGGCCGCCCTGTTCCCGGCAATCGACTGGGACCGCCTGACCTGGGACACCTGGTACGGCGACCGCGCCGAACCGGCGGCAAACGACGGCTTCCTGCCGGATGGCCCGGAAATCAAGACAACCGCCAACGCAGCACTCGTCTGGCCGACAAAGCTGACATTCGCACCAGCGGTCGGAACGCTCGTAGCGAACTGGATCGACGGGCTCGACGTCGCACCGCGGACGGCTGACCCGCTCGACCTGCCGGCATGCCCCGTCGGGCAGTACCCGTGGGAGGGGCGCGAATGGCGTTGAGGCTTCCATTGCGCGCGTTCGGCTCGACTGGAATGGAGGTCTCTGCAATCCAGCTCGGTACCGTCAAGATCGGCCGTGCGGCGAAACTTCCCTATCCCGATGCGGACGGATACGTGCTCCCGGACGACCGTACTGTGGGCACCCTCCTCGAGACGGCACGTGAACTTGGCGTCAACAGCCTCGACACCGCGCCGGCCTACGGCACGGCCGAGGCGCGCCTCGGCAAACTTCTGGGGCATGCCATCCACGACATGCTTGTCTTCACCAAGACCGGTGAGATTTTTGACGGCGCTGCGTCCCGCTACGATTTCAGTGCCGCGCACACCCGGCAGAGCGTGCAGGAATCGCTCTCGAGGCTCGGAACCGATAGCCTGGCCGGGGTTGCGCTCCATTGCCCGTCCGAAGACATGGAGTCACTCACCAACAGCGGCGCGCTGGAAGAGCTGCACCGCATGAAGGATGAGGGACATATTCGAAGCGTCGGCGCATCGACGACGACGCTCGCGGGCGGGCTCAAGGCGGCCGAACTCTGCGACTATGTAATGGTCGCATTCAACGCGGGCTATCGCGACCAGGAAGAGGTGATCCGCAAGGCCGCCGACATGGGCAGGGCCGTGATCGTCAAGAAGGGTTTCAATTCGGGCAACGCGCTCGACGGCAACCCGCGCGACGCCGTGCGCAAACACCTCAAGGCGATCTTCGGCATGCCGGGCGTAAGCTGCCTCGCGCTCGGAACGATGAACGCGGCACACCTCACCGAGTGTGCCCAAGACCTTGCAAGCCTCGACCCCTAGGGATCCAGAGGTGTCAGCTTTCCGAGGTCGAGTATTTCCTCGAGTTTTGCCGCGAAGGACAACAAGCGTGCTTCTTCATAGGGTGGCGCGACGAGTTGCAGCCCGACCGGAAGCCCGCTCTCCGTGAATCCGCACGGCACCGAGATCGCGGGACATCCCGTCAGCGTGATCGCGTAGGTGATGTAGATCCAGTCGACATAGTTGTCGAAGCGGTGTCCGGCGACTTCCTCGACATAGCGGATGTCCACGTCGAAGGGCGGCACGATCGCAGCCGGCAGCGCAAGCAGGTCATGGTCGGCAAACCAGTCCGTCACCCGGCGACAGAGGGCTGTGCGGGCGACCGCGGCGCGGCCGATTTCTTCGGCACTCAGCGCCATCCCCTTCTCCACCTGCCAGACCATTTCGGGCTTGAGCTGTTCACGGTGGTTATCCAAAAGCGGCGCGGCAATCGCCGCAAACAGGGCCGCACGCAGCGTCTGGAACATGTCCATCGAACCCGAAAAGTCCGGGCAGTCCTCGGTAACGACCGTACCCGCCTCCTTGAACCGGAGGGTGGCCGCCGCGCAGATATCGGCGACCTCAGGGTCGACCGGACCAATGCCAAGGTTCCGTGTAAAACCGATCCGTTCAGGCACCGACGGCGCGCGCGCCGATGAAAGAAAAGGTACCGCCGGTGCAGGCAACGATTTGGGG
>JAEPNS010000078.1 GCA_017643325.1 Alphaproteobacteria bacterium
ACCTTGACGGGAAGGTTCAGGATGTCGTCGACGGTCTCGATCAGGCCGGGCACCTTGACGGCGAAGCGGCCCTGCCCGGTGTCGAGCGAGCCGGCCGCGACAAGCTGGTTGGAGCGCGACAGTAGCGTGAGCAGGGCCCCCGGATCGACGGAATAGCTTTCCAGCAGTTCGGGCTCGACGACGATTTCCACGAGCTCGTCGCGGTCGCCGCCGATCTCGGCTTCCAGCACCGGGGGCAGCGCCTCGACGGCGTCCTGCAGGTCGCGGGCGAGACGCATCAGCGTGCGTTCGGGCACGTCGCCCGACAGGGTGACGACAAGGATCGGGAACAGGCTCAGGTTGACCTCGTTCACCGTCGGCTCGTCGGTGTCGTCGGGAAGCTCCGGGCGGACAAGGTCGACCTTCTCGCGCACGTCGTTCATCGCGATATCGGGATCGAACCCGGCCTCGAATTCCAGCACGACGTTGCCGCCGCCCAGATAGGCGGTCGACCGGATTTCCTTCGCACCCTCGATGGAGCGCAGTTCGGCCTCCATCGGGCGGATCAGCAGGCGCTCGGAATCCTCGGGCGAGATGCCCTCGTGATGCATCGAGACGTAGATGATCGGGATGTTGACGTCCGGTTCGGCCTCTTTCGGGATCGCGACGAACGAGAACGCGCCCGCGATCAGCAGCAGGACGAGCGTGGCGAGGACCGTGCGCGACCTGTTGAGGCCGGCATCGATGATGCTCATGTGTCGCCGCCTCCGGCGATGCGGGCCTTGCCCGCGATGGGCGTCACACGCTCGCCGTCGATGACGAATTCCTGGCCGACGGTGATGAGCCGGATGCGCTCCGGCAGGCCACCGAGCCATACACCGCCGGGCTCGTCCGCGATGATCTCCACCGGGCGGAACACAACCGTGTCGTCCTCACTCACCGTGCGCACGCCGACGATGCCGTCGTCGTTGAGCGTCAGCGTGGACGGCGTCACGAAATGGGCCATGGCGCTTTCCACTGGGATCGCGATTTCGGCCGTCAGGCCGTCGCGGATCGCCTGGTCCGTGTTGGGGACTTCAAGCTCCACCCGGTAGGTGCGCGTGGCCGGCTCGGCCACCGATGCGACAAAGCGCACGATGCCCTCATGGGTGCTGCCGTCGATGAGGCGCACCGTGCCTGGCATGCCTTCGGTGATCTTTCCGACCTGGCGTTCGCTGACGTTGCCGACCACCAGCATGGGGTCGAGGTCGACGACCATGGCGGCGATGTCGCCGACGCGTACGTAATCGCCCTTTTCCGCATGCTCGGCCCCGATCGTCCCGTCGAAGGGCGCCTTGAAGGTCGTCCGGTCGATATCGATTTCCATCTGCTCGACCACCGCGCGGGCCGCGTCGAGCCGGGCCTGGGCGGCCGCCTTCTCGGTCTCGGAGCGGAAGCCGCGCTGGTTCAGCTGCGCGGACGCCCGGAACTCGATCTCGCGCTGGCGCAACGTGGCCCGGGCCTCGGCGAGGTTCGCGGGGCGGTCGTCGAGGCGCAGCTTCGCGATCGGGTCGCCCTCCGAGACCTTCTCGCCGCGCCGGGCATAGATCTCGACCACCTGGCCCTCGGTTTCCGAGCGCAGGTTGACCTTGCGCGATGCCTCGGTGCGCCCGGTGACATCCACGGTCTCGGTGCGGGGCATCGCCTCCAGGTCGGCGACGCGCACCTTCATCGGCGCGGCAGCTTCCTCGACGGGCTGCGCCTCGTCATCGCCGTTTGCGTCGTTCGGTGCGAGCTGGCCCGTCAGGATCCAGCCGACCGCGAGCACGGCAAGAACCAGCGCGGTGATGATCGATTTGTTCATGGCGTCGGGTCCTATTCGGCGACCGCGCGCTGCGGCACCAGTGACGAGCCGACGAGCTGATAGCGGTTGTCCTCGATGTAGGCCGCCATGGCCTGGTGAACCGCCACGGCGAACCCGTTGAGAAACGCCTCGCCGGCGGTGTCGAAGCCGCGTTCCGCGCGCTGCTCCATACGGTCGATATTCTGCTGCAGGTCACCCAGCCGGCTGTCGATCATCTGCTCGACGACCGACGGCGGAAGGATATCCGCGAACAGCATCCGGAACAGAAAATCCGAACGGGTCTTGTCGGGAACGGTCGGTTCCTGGAGCGCGCCGAGAAGCGCCATCCGTCCATCCGCGGTCAGGCGGTAGACCTTCTTGTCGGGCCGGCCTTCCTGCGCGTACTCGGTCACGGACACCTGCCCGTCCTCGAGAAGCCGGGACAGGGCGGGATAGATCGAGCTGTAGCCGATGTCCTGGATATGTCCGAAGGGGCCTTCCTCGACCGCCTTGCGAATCTCGTAGCCCGAAGCGTCGCCCTGGCTCAGAACAGCCAGGCAAAGTGTCTTTGCGTCCATGGAAACCTCGAAATACCGCCCGATAGGATTAACATCTCACATGATATGGATCGGCACAATATATATCATATTGTAATATATACCGTGAACAAAACGGGGCACGGCCGCCCGTGCCCCGTCCGAACGTTGCGAAAATTTCCCGGCGTCTAGGTCAGGTAGCGGTTGAACCAGTCGATCGTCCGGTCCCACGCCAGGTTTGCGGCCGCTTCGTCGTAGCGCGGCGTCGAATCGTTGTGGAAGCCGTGGTTGGTGTTCGGATAGATGTGCGCCTCGTACACCTTGTTGTTGGCCTTCAGCGCCGCCTCGTAGGCGGGCCAGCCCTGGTTGATGCGCTCGTCGTTCTCCGCGTAGTGGATCAGCAGCGGCGCCTCGATGCGCGGCACGTCGTCCGCGCTGGCCTGGCGCCCGTAGAAGGGCACGGACGCATCCAGCTCGGGGTATGCGACCGCCAGCGCGTTGCACACGCCGCCGCCGTAGCAGAACCCGACGCAGCCGACCTTGCCGGTGCTGTCGTCGCGCGCGGCCAGATGCTCGTAGCCCGCGAAGAAGTCGTTCATCAGTTTCACCGGATCGACCTGCCTCTGGAGCTCACGGCCCTCGGCGTCGTTGCCGGGGTAGCCGCCGACCGAGGTTAGCCCGTCGGGGGCCAGCGCCATGAAGCCGGCCTTGGCGGCACGGCGGGCGACGTCCTCGATGTAGGGGTTCAGGCCGCGGTTCTCGTGAATCACGAGGACGGCGGGAAGTTTGCCCTCGGCCTTCGTGGGTTTGACGAGGTAGCCGCGCACCTCGCCGTTCCCGTTCGGGGACTCGTAGGTCTCGTAGCTCGCCACGATGTCCGGGTCGTTGAAGGACACCTGCTCGGCGAGCGCGTAGTCGGGCTTGAGCATGTTGAACAGGGCGAGCGCGCTGGCGCCGCCCACCGCATACCGCCCGGCATGGTCGAGGAACTCGCGCTTGGTGATCTGGCCGTGGACATAGAAATCGTAGAGTTCAAGCAACCCCTGGTCGAAGTCTTTCGCGGTCAGTCGGGTCATGGTCGGATACTCCGTTGGATGGATCGGGACATCGCGGCAAGACGAGCCGGTTGATCAAACGCCCCGGACCGCCGGAACGCAAGTGAAGGGCGGACGCACCGGTTGACGATTTCGTCATGCGGATTCCAGGCGCAATACGGCGGCACGGTTGATGTGCGTCAATCCGGGCGCCGGCGTTCCTGCAAGAATACCGTTCGCAGGATCTCGCCTGTGCCCGTCTCTCCACGATGAAAAAACATGTCCCGTTTCGCCTCCTACATGACCATGGCCGTCCCCCGGTACACGAGCTATCCGACGGTCCCCCATTTCAGCGATGCCGTCGACGGCGCCGGCTATGCCGCGTGGCTCGAGGCTCTGGATCCGGCGGAACCGGTCTCGTTGTACCTGCATGTGCCGTTCTGCCGGCAGGTCTGCTGGTACTGCGGCTGCAACATGAAGCTCGCGGCCCGGTATGAGCCGGTCGCCGACTATGTCGCGACATTGATCCGGGAGATCGAGCTCGTGGCCGACCGGCTCCCCGGATCCATGACGGTCTCGCACCTGCACTGGGGCGGCGGAACACCGACCGCCATGGAAGCCGACGATCTGGCGCGGGTCATGGACGTGGTGTTCACGCGGTTCGGCCTTGCTCCGAACGCCGAACGCGCCATCGAGTGCGATCCGCGCACGCTGGCGCCGGACATGGTGAAACGGATCGGTGCGCTCGGGTTCACACGGGCCAGCTTCGGCGTACAGGAGTTCGACCCGCGCGTGCAGCGCGCCATCAACCGGATCCAGCCGCCGGAGATGGTCGCGGATGCCGTCTCGGCATTGCGCGGTGCGGGCGTGTCGGGCGTGAACTTCGACCTGATCTACGGCCTGCCCCACCAGACGCGCGAGACCATCGCGCGGACCGTCGAGCGGTGTGCCGTGATCGGTCCGGACCGGCTCGCCCTGTTCGGATACGCGCATGTGCCGTGGATGGCCCGGAAACAGCGCCTCATCCGCGAAGATGCCCTGCCAGGTGCCGGCGAACGGCTCGCGCAGGCCCGCGAAGCCGGTTTCCGCCTGCGGCAGGCGGGTTACGATCCGGTCGGGCTCGACCATTTCGCACGGCCGCATGACGATCTCGCGGTGGCGGCACGCGACGGCCGCCTCCGGCGCAATTTCCAGGGCTATACGACCGATGCGGCCCGGACCCTGATCGGCTTCGGCGCGACATCCATCGGCCGCACGCCGTCCGGATATGTCCAGAACTGCAGCGAGACCGGCCAATGGGCCCGCGAGGTGTCGGCCGGGCGGCTGCCGGTCGCGAAGGGCCACACCTTCACCGGGCAGGACAGGCTGCGCGGCGCGGCGATCGGCGAACTCATGTGCAACGGCTGCGTGGACCTGGACGAGATCGGGCGCCGGCACGACGCGCCGGCGTGGTGGTGGTTCGAGGAGCGCGAAAGCCTCGACGGTTTTGTTGCCGACGGCCTGATCGTTCAGGAAGGCAGCCGCATCACCGTGAAGTCCGACGCGTCCCACCTTGTGCGCGTGGTTGCGTCCGTTTTCGACACATACCTTGCCGGGAACGCGGCCCGGCATTCGGTCGCGGTCTGAACTGTATCGATGTCCGGGAGCGGTGGCTGGGGGACCCGGATTCGAACCGGGACTGACGGAGTCAGAGTCCGCTGTACTACCGTTATACGATCCCCCAGCAGGACGTGGCGCGCTGTTTAACACACCGGATCGGTCCTGTGTAGCTGGCTTGTTCGCGGCCTCCGGCCGTCCCGTTTCTCGCCTCCCGCCCCGTGAAAACGTGTCCTTTGCGGCTGTCGAGGCGCGGACGGAACATGTGCATCCCCTGTTCGTTGCCTAGTGGAACCTGAAAACCCCGACGTCGATGGAGACGGCCATGAACAGCGATGAACTCAAAGGCAACTGGCACCAGCTCAAGGGCCAGGTCAAGCAGCAGTGGGGCAAGTTGACCGACGATGATGTCGAACGCATCGACGGCAACCTCGAGGAACTCGTCGGATGCATCCAGGAGCGCTACGGCAAGGCCCGCGACGAGGCCGAACGCGACGTGAACGGCTGGCAGAGCTGAGGAGGGAGGAACTCCGGTCATGGAACGCTATCCGTCGATCTGGCAGCGCGTGATGACCCTGTTCGGCGCGCAGCGCACCCACCAGCGCCCCGACGACGAACCGGACAAGCCGGATACCGAGGAAATCCTCGAACGCATGGAAGACGACGAGCAGGTCGAACCGGCGCGCAGCGCGAACTAGTATGCCGGATCCATGCCCCCGACAGGTGTCGGGCGGCTGTCGAACGGGAGATGTCGGTGCCGCGTGCTGGCAGGTCTTACACGCTGCTTGATCGCGCGGGACGCAGGTTCGAAAGCGACGTGCCGGGAACGCTCGGCGGCCACAGGCGCACGCGCATCTATGGGCGCCTGGATTGTCCGAACGCCTTGCGTTGGCTCGCGAAGGGCCACTACGCCGCGCACAGGGTGTTTTTCCGCGATGCGCGGACCGCCCGCGCCGCCGGCTACCGGCCCTGCGCAATCTGCATGCCGGCCGAGTACGCGTCCTGGAGGGCGGTGTCTGACCGTCCCGCTGCCACCAAAGGCTGAGACGTCGCGTTTGCGGCTGGCTTGAGTTCGCGTGCCCACCGTGTAGATTTGGATTTCCGGTCGAAAGAGCCGGGCTCGGGAAGGGAGGGACCCCGTGAGAAGCGATCACGCCGGGCATAACGGCAGTGCGAATGGGGGGCGTCGCTCCGAGAACGGCAAGGGGCGCTGGTCGCACACCTATGCCGCGCTCGATCTCGGCACCAACAACTGCCGCTTGCTGGTTGCGCGCCCGAACCGTTCGGGGTTTCGCGTGATCGATGCGTTTTCGCGGATCGTGAGGCTCGGCGAGGGCCTCGGCACCACCAATGCACTCTCTGACCACGCGATGGACCGCACCATCGAGGCGCTGCGGATTTGCCGGTCAAAGATCCGCCGCAACGGCGCCACGCGCATCCGGGCCGTGGCGACCGAAGCCTGCCGTCGCGCGGAGAACGCCGGGCAGTTCGTGGAGCGCGTGCGCGACGAGGTCGACATCGACCTGGAAGTCATCGCGCCCGAGGAGGAAGCGGAGCTGGCGCTCGTCGGCTGTTCGCCCCTTTACGACCCGCCGGAGGCGCGCGAGTCCTTTGCGCTCCTGTTCGATATCGGCGGCGGGAGCACCCAGATCACGTGGCTCCAGCTCGAACCGTCCGAGCGTTCGCGCCGGGATGTCGAGACGGAAATTCTCGGCTGTATCTCGATTCCCTGCGGGGTCGTGACCATGAGCGAACGGTTCGGCTGCGGCGAGGACGCGGACGGCCGAACCTCACCGGAACGCTACGAGCAGATTCGCGCGCATGTGCGTGAGCAGCTCTCCGGGTTCGACACCTACCACGATATCGCCGCCCACGTGTCGGACAACGCGGTCCAGATGGTCGGCACCTCGGGCACCGTCACAACCCTGACGGGGGTATTCCTCGACCTGCCGCGCTACGACCGGGGCCGGGTGGACGGCCGTGAGCTCGCCTTCTCCCAGCTCGAGGGCGCGCGCGACAAGTTGCTGGCGCTCGACCGCCAGGACCGCGCCGCGCATCCCTGCATCGGCTCGCAGCGCGCGGACCTGGTGGTCTCCGGCTGCGCGATCCTTGACGCGATCTGCGACCTCTGGCCGGTCGGCCGGCTGAGAGTGGCGGATCGCGGCCTGCGCGAGGGGATCCTCCACGGACTGATGCGTTCGGACGATCGGGACGCGGCGTCGGCCGCCCACTGATCCCGATGGCGCGGCGCGGGAAACCCGGCGGAGGGAAGTCCGGCGGCCGGTCCGGCAAGCGCGGGCCCGGCACGGGCAGCCGCGCCACGTCGGAACGTGTGCGCACGGCACGCGGCCGCAAGCTTTCCTCGACACGCTGGCTCCAGCGGCAACTCAACGACCCCTATGTGCAGGCGGCGCAGCGCGACGGCTACCGCTCGCGTGCCGCCTACAAGCTGTTGCAGATCGACGAACGGTTCGAACTGCTGACACCCGGCACGTCGGTGGTCGACCTCGGCGCGGCGCCCGGCGGCTGGACCCAGGTGATTGTCGACCGGGTGAAGCCGGCCGAGACCGGCGCCCGTGTGGCCGCCATCGATATCCTGGAAATGGAACCGATGGCCGGGGTCGAGGTCCTGCTCGGCGACATCGAGGACGAGGCGGCGGTTGCCGGCCTGAAAGCCGCGATCGGCGGGCCGGTCGATGTCGTGCTGTCCGACATGGCCGTCTCGACGACGGGCCATGCCTCGACGGACCACCTGCGTACGATCACATTGGCCGAGGCGGCGTTCCTTTTCGCCTGCGAGGTTCTCGCGCCGGGCGGCGCGTTCGCGACCAAGGTGTTCCAGGGGGCCGACGAACCGGCCCTGTTCGAGGCACTGCAGGCGCGGTTCGACAGCGTACGTCGGTTCAAGCCCAAGGCCAGCCGCAGCGACTCGGTGGAGATGTTCCTGGTGGCGACCGGGTTCAGGAATCCCGGTTAACCGGGGCTTCCTGCAGACGTCGCGTAATGCTTGTCCGCCGCGCGGGGTTGTGTATATAAGGCGCGTCAACCCTCGACAGCGCCACAGGCCCCGGTTGACATGGAAATCCTCGACGCACTCACCTTCGACGACGTTCTGCTTGAGCCGGCGGAATCGCGCATTCTGCCGTCCGACGCGAAGACCGCCACCCGCCTGACACGCACGGTCAGCCTGGGCATCCCCATCATGTCGGCGGCCATGGATACGGTCACCGAGGCCGAGATGGCCATCGCCCTGGCCCAGGCCGGCGGGCTCGGCGTGATCCACAAGAATCTCGAGCCCGAAGAGCAGGCCAACGAGGTTCGCAAGGTGAAACGCTTTGAGTCCGGCATGGTCGTGAACCCGATCACGATCCATCCGGACCAGACGCTTTCGGACGCGCTGGCAATCATGAAGCGGGAATCGATCTCCGGCATTCCCGTGGTTGCGCGCGAGGACGGCACGCTCGTCGGCATCGTCACCAACCGCGACGTCCGTTTCGCCAGCGACCCGGCGCAGCCGATCAACGAACTGATGACAAAGGACCTCGTCACGGTCGGCGAAGGCGTCGACATGGGCGAGGCGCGGCAGCTGCTGCACCGCCACCGCATCGAAAAGCTGCTGGTCGTGGACGGGGACGGCCACTGCGTCGGCCTGATCACGGTGAAGGATATCGAGAAGGCCCAGGCCTATCCGGATGCCTGCAAGGACACCAAGGGCAGCCTGCGGGTCGCGGCGGCGACGGGCGTCGGCGATGCCGGGTATGAGCGTGCCGAGGCACTGCTCGACGCGGGTGTCGACGTCATCGTCGTGGACACGGCCCACGGTCATTCGCGCGGTGTGATCGACCAGATCGCCCGTATCAAGCGGCTCTCCAACGAGGCGCAGATCATCGGCGGGAACATCGCCACGTCCGAGGCGGCGAAGGCGCTGATCGACGCGGGCGCCGACGCGCTCAAGGTCGGGATCGGTCCCGGGTCGATCTGTACGACGCGCGTGGTCGCCGGTGTCGGCGTGCCGCAGCTCACCGCGATCGAGAATGTCGCCAACGCCGCTCACGGCCAGGACGTGCCGGTGATCGCCGACGGGGGCATCAAGTATTCCGGCGACCTGGCGAAGGCCGTTGCGGCCGGGGCGGACGTTGCCATGATCGGCTCGCTGCTCGCGGGCACCGACGAGGCGCCCGGCGAGGTGTTCCTCTACGAGGGGCGCTCCTACAAGTCCTACCGCGGGATGGGGTCGCTCGGCGCGATGGCGCGGGGCTCCGCCGACCGGTACTTCCAGGCCGAGGTCTCGGATACGCTGAAACTCGTGCCGGAAGGGATCGAGGGACAGGTCGCCTACAAGGGGTCTGCCATGACGGTGATCCACCAGCTCGTCGGCGGCCTGCGCGCGGCGATGGGCTACACCGGCAACGGCACGATCGCGGACATGCAGCAGAACTGCCGGTTCCTGCGCCTCACCAACGCCGGCCTTCGCGAAAGCCATGTCCATGACGTCGCGATCACCCGCGAGGCGCCGAACTACCGGCAGAATGCCTAGGTTGCGCCGCCGGCCATGACCCCTTCGGCACGGGTGGCGGCAGCCATCGAAATCCTGGACGAGGTTGCGCGCGGTGACGCCCCGGCGGATGCGGTCCTGAAGACCTGGTCGCGCAACAACAGGTTCGCGGGCTCGAAGGACCGGCGCGCAATCCGGGACCTCGTGTACCGCGATTTCCGAAAGGGTGCGCAGCTGCGCTGGCTGGCGCACACGCTTGGCGCGGACTCCGGTTCGCCCCGGGCGCGTATGATCCTGTCCTGCGAACTGGAAGGCGCCGGCACGGCCGCGGCCCGCTTCGACGGCAGCACCTACGGGCCGAACGCCCTGTCCGATGAGGAGACCGCGCTCGTTGCGCGGCTTCATGAGGCGGACCGGGCGCAGCCGCCCGACTGGGTCCGTGCGGAATGCCCGGAAGCGCTGTTCGCGATCTTCTCGGGCCAATGGCCGGGCACCGCCGTGGACGAAGTGCTGGCCATGAACGCGCGCGCGCCGGTCGACCTGCGGGTCAACGCACTGCGGGCCACCCGGGACGACGCGCGGGCAGCGCTTGCTGCGGCGGGATACGAGACCGAGCCGACGCCCCTGTCGTCGTGGGGCCTGCGCGGCAGCGAGCACACCAATTTCTCGACGATGACGCCTTTCCGTGACGGCCTTGTCGACCCGCAGGACGAATCGAGCCAGCTCGTCGCGCAGCTTGTCGGCGCGGCGCCCGGCATGACGGTCGTCGACCTGTGTGCGGGGGCCGGTGGCAAGGCGCTGGCGCTGGCGGCGGCCATGGACAACAGCGGCGAGATCGTCGCCTGCGATACGTCCGGCGCCCGGCTGTCGCGCATGGAGCCCCGCTGCCGGCGGCTCGGCGCCACGATCATCCGGCCAGTGACGGTCGAGGCGGGCCAGGTACCCGACGGCCTCGGCGGCTGGGGCGAACGGGTGCTGGTGGATGCGCCCTGTTCGGGAAGCGGCACCTGGCGGCGCAGCCCGGAGCTGCGCTGGCGCACGACGCCGGACGACATCGCCGCCTACGCCGCCATCCAGTCGGACCTGCTGGTGACCGCCGCCGAAATGGTGCAGCCGGGCGGGCGGCTGGTTTACGCGGTCTGCTCGGTGTTCAACCAGGAGGGCCGCGACGTGGCGCACCGCTTCGCGTCCAACGACAGCCGGTTCCGCCGCGTGCCGGTGTCCGGCGTGCTCGGGCCGGACCTCGCCGGGCGGCTGGGCGCGGACGACGACATGCTGCTGACCCCGCACCGCCACGGCACCGACGGCATGTACGCCGCCGTGTTCGAACGGGCCGGATGATCCGGGTCCGCCCGGCACGACAGGACGACGTCGCGGAGATTGCGCGCATCCACGTCGAAAGCTGGCGCTCGGCCTATGCGGGCCTGCTCCCGGACGCAAGCCTCGTGCGCATGAGCGTTGCCGGGCAGGCGCGCCAGTGGCGTTCGGTCGTGCGGCGCGCGGACCACCTGCACCGGGTCTTTGTGGCGGCCGACGCCCGGCCCGACGCGCCCGAGGCCGTGATCGGGTTCGCCAGCTGCGGTCCCGCCCGGCACCCGGCGGGTTCGTCGCGCTCGCCCAACGACGGCGAGGTGTTCACGCTCTATGTCGAGCCGGACCGACAGGGTGAGGGCGCGGGCCGCGCCCTGCTGGAACGCTGCCTCGACACGCTCGCGGGCGAGCGGCGGCGGCACGCGGTGGTCTGGGTGATTGCCGCCAACCCGTCGCGCTTCTTCTACG
>JAEPNS010000079.1 GCA_017643325.1 Alphaproteobacteria bacterium
CGCCAGGGCGGAGAGTTCCGAGGCGAACGCGAACAGGCCAGGCCGGTCGAGCAGGAAAAGCGGTTTCTCGCCGAAGCGGTCGCGCGCCAGAAAAAGCCGGTTGCGGGTCCGGTCGTGTATGGCGAACGCGAACATGCCGTTCAGCTTCAGCGGAAGGTCCTCGTCCCACTCACGGTAACCATGCAGCAGCACCTCCGTGTCGGAGTGGTCGCTCTCGAACCGGTGACCGCGGTCTTCGAGGTTCGCGCGCAGCTCCCGGTGGTTGTAGATTTCTCCATTAAAGACGACCGTGAGCGCGCCATCCCGGGTCTGCATCGGCTGCCGGCCGCCGGCATGGTCAAGAATCGACAGCCTGCGGAATCCGAAATGTAGCCGGGCATCCGGGTCGGCGTAGAACTGCTCGTCGTCGGGTCCGCGATGTTCGATGGCGCGCGCCATGCGCGCGATGTCAGCCCGATCGCCCGAACCGATGAAGCCGGCGATGCCGCACATTTATCCGGCGTCCGGCCGGTCCGGCGAATCCGAGGTCCGCTTGATGAGGTACGTCGCCTTGCCCTGGCTCTCGTAGTAGACGCGCACGAGGAGCTCGGCCATCAGCCCCATCAGGATACAGATGACGCCGGTCAGAAAGGTGAGCGCGGAAAGCAGCGGCAGCGGGGTCTGGATCAGCGAGGTCCCCTCGAAGAAGCGCAGGTAGAGCGCCGCAAGCCCGCCCAGGAACGAGATCAGGATCGAGATCGCACCGACCAGCCCGAACACGTAGATCGGCTTGGTGTCGTAGCGCATGAGAAACTGGACGACCATCAGGTCGAAGACGACCTTGAAAATCCGGTTGAAGCCGTACTTCGATTTTCCGGCAGTCCGCGGGCGGTGGTTGACCACGATCTCGGTGACACGCCCGCCCTGCCAGGTCGCATAGATCGGCACGAAACGGTGCATCTCGCCGTATAGACGCACACCCTCGATGACCTCGCGCCGGTAGGCCTTCAAGGTGCATCCATAGTCGTGCAGGTGTACCCCGCTGATCATCGAGATGATCCGGTTCGCCACGCGGCTGACAAAGGAGCGCCGGTTGTCGTCCTGCCGGTTCTTGCGCCAGCCCGAGACAACGTCATAGCCCTCCTCGAGCTTGTCGAGGAGCGCGGGAATGTCCTCCGGATCATTCTGCAGGTCGCCGTCGAGAGGCACGATGATGTTGCCCCGCGCGTGGTCCAGCCCGGCCATGATGGCGGCAGTCTGGCCGAAGTTGCGGCGGAGGTTCAGGACACGAACGGTCTGATCCGACGCTGCGATCTCGGCCAGCAACTCCTCCGACCCGTCCCGGCTGCCGTCATTGACCAGGATGATCTCAAAGGTTCGGGACGTTTTCGGAAGCGCCTGCGCAAGCGCGTCATGAAGCGGCCTGAGGTTGTCCGCTTCGTTGTAGAGGGGGATGACGACCGAGAGGTCCAAGCCGGTGCTCATATCACTGCCCATCGAAGACTTCCGTGCGTGCGCCTGTCTGTCTTGCTTGACGGCGCCTTCTCGCTGCGCGGCGGGGTTCGCCGCAACCCGATCCTGATACCGGTGATGGCATACATGCGAACAGCGGGCGTGTCACGTCGCCCGGTTCGCGATTGACTTGGTTGCGTGCCTCCAGCATACGCGAGGGGAAGTCAGGAAACGGGTGATATGACAGAAGTTCCAGACGTCGGCTCTGGCTCGCCGGAGCGCTTCGGCTACTCGTGGGGTATCTTTTCGGAGATACTGCCGGTGCATGAGGTCCAGTTCCGCCGCTGGACATCCGCCCTGCCGCGAGAGGCGTGGGAAGGCGTCACCTTCCTCGATGTGGGCTGCGGCATGGGGCGGAACAGCCACTGGGCGCTCGCGGCAGGCGCGCAGTCTGGCCGCGCCATTGACGTCGACGAGCAATCACTGTCCGGTGCGCGGCAGAATCTTGCCGGCCGGCCCGTTCGTGTCGACCATGAGAGCGTCTACGACATCGCGGAACCGGACACCTACGACATCGCGTTCTCGATCGGGGTCATCCACCATCTGGGGGATCCCCAGATGGCGGTCCAGAGCATGGCGCGCGCGACGCGGCCTGGCGGCAAGGTGCTCATATGGGTGTACGGGTACGAGAACAACGAATGGATCGTGAAATGGTTTAACCCGCTACGCCGGGCCCTGTTCTCGCGGTTGCCGCTTCCGCTGGTGTTTTTTCTCTCGCTGTTTCCGACCGGCCTGCTCTGGGCGTTGTTGCATCTCGGCTGGGGGCGGCTCGAATATCACGACCTGCTGCGCCGGCTGAGCTTCCGGCACCTGCGGGCTATTGTCTTCGATCAGATGATCCCGCAGATCGCGCATTATTACCGCCGGGACGAGGTTGAATCTCTGATGCGCGGTGCCGGCCTCGAAGACGTCCGGCTCGAATGGGTCAACGAGATGTCGTGGTCGGCCGTTGGAACCAAGCCCGGGGCGTGAGGCCGGGGTATGAATGCATTCGCACATCCGGGTGTTCTTGCGGCGATCGTTCTCGTCGGTGCGGCCGCGCTGCGATTTCTCGGTGTGGACTACGGCCTCCCCCATCCCCTCGTCTCCGATGAGGAGATCCTGATCGGCGGGACGCTGCGCATGGCGCAGACGCAGAGCTTCGTACCGACGCTCGACCCGGAACTGGCCGCCCAGCTCTACTATCCCGTCGGCCTGCCCTACGCGTATCTCTTGCTGTTCGCCCCGCTGTCGGGTGCGGTCTATCTGCTCTCCGGAATGCCCGGCTTCGGCATGCTCCCCGGCCTGCTCCTTGAAAACCTCGGCTATTTCTTTCTCGCGGCGCGCGTGCTCAGCGCCGTTCTCGGTGTCGCCACCGTCTTCATCGCCTACCGCCTCGCGGCGGCCATGTTCGCCTCGCCCGCGGCCGGAGTGGTCTGCGCCGCGCTGCTGGCGACGAGCTGGTTCCATGTCGTTCTGAGCCATTTCGCCCGGCACTGGAGCGCCACTGTGTTCTTCGCATGGCTCGCCGTGTGGATTGCCTGGCGGTACTGGCAGAGCCCAAGCGCGCGCCGCGCTGTCGGGTGTGCCCTCGCGGCCGGCGCCGGTTTCGCGGTCGGCTATATCGCGGTGCTGGGCTATGCCGCGTTTGTGCTGGCGCACCTTGCCCGGTATCGCACCGCATTCCTGAACCGGTACCTGTTCGCAGGTGGAGCGGTGCTGGTGTCGTGCATCGCGGCTTCCGCGGTATTGCACCTTCCGGCCATCACCCGCCTTGTCGGTGGCGATGCACCGGTACTTCCCGTCGAGGAGTCGAAGTCGGTCGCTGCGTATTTCGAGACCCTCGCCTTCTACCTGCAATCGCTGCTGCGCGCGGAACCGGTGTTGCTGGTTCTCGGCGCTGTGGGCGGGGGGCTGTCACTGCTTCGTTTCCCCTGGCTCACCGGCATGCTGGCAGTCGCATTCCTTGGCTACACGCTGTTTCTCGACCTCTTTATGCCGCTCGAGGACCGTTACATTCTGCCCGCCCTGCCGGCGCTGGCGCTTCTTGCCGCCGGCGGTTTCGAAACGGCCCGACAGGTCGTCCGCGGCGGCCGCGTTCCGCGTCTGATCGTGACGTCCCTGGTCGCGGTTTGTGTCTCCTATGCCGCGTGGAACGCTGCCACCGTCACGCGCCTCCTGATGGCGGCCGACTCCCGGGAACTGGCGGCGGCATGGGTATCGGAAAATGCAGATCCGTCTTCACTGGCGGTTGTCGCGCTCAACCCCGTCAAGCTGCCGGCCTCGCAGGCTTCGCTCACGCGCCAGGCGGACCTTGCGCCCGGTTCGCTCGATTTCGTGGACAGGTATCGGCTCGAACGCGGCGATGCGAAGGGTCGCGAGGTGCTCCATGTCCATAGGTTCGGGGATGAACGCCTGGCCGGCCACGCGGCCCAAGCGCTGTTGGCCGGGCTGGATGCTTCGGGCGCGCGATTCTTCGTGTTTGCGCAGCGCCACGATCTCCCGCGCTCGGGCCTGCATGCGCTGGTCGCCGAACGCGCGGCCCCGTCTGTCGTGATCGATCCCGCACGCGACGGTGTCACGCCGCCGGATTTGCGCACGACGATCCTGGTCAAGGACCACTCGGTGCAGGACTACTCGCGACTGGAGAGGCTGGGGCCACGGATCGAGATCTATGACCTCGGGACGGACCGCTAGCCGGCAGGTGCCAGCGCGCTGGTCGGCATCTTCACGCGGACCTGGCGGCCCAGCAGGTCTAGCAGCAGAAACACGCGATGCTGATCCGACGGGGCATCATAGATCCCGACCTGGTCGGCCATTGCGCCGTCCGTGATCCGGACCTTGTCGCCCTTTTTCAGGCCCGCACGCTCGCCCAGCACGACGTAGCCCTGCCCGTCCTCGTGACGGCGAATGTCGTCGATGATGTCGTCGGGGACCGGCGCCGGCTGGCCGGAATGGCAGATCAGCTCGCTCACCCCGACGGTCGAGTTGAGGGCGCGCCAACGCGCCGTGTCGGGATCCATGCCGACGAAAAGATACCCCGGGAAGAGGGGTGACTGGACCGTATCCGTCTTGCGCGCATGCCGCCGGCGTTTGAGGTATCGCGGAAGATAGGCATCGAAGCCCTGCCGCATGATGTGCCCGAGTGCCTTGAATTCGCTGTTGGGCTGGGTCCGGACGACGAACCAGCGCTTGACGCTGCTCATGTGTCGTCTCCCGTCGTATCCGCGAGGCTGACCCGCAGCAGCGGCGGAACCAGGATGCGGATGGCGGGGAACTCCGCGCGCAACGCGTCGTAAGCCTGCTGCGGATCCTTCAGGGTGGTCAGGAGCAGTGCGTCGATGTCGCCGGCCGCGTCCACGGTGTCGACGACAGGCAGGTGCACGAAATTCGGAACGGCGTACGCACGATCTACGACGGCGACAATCTCCGCTCCGGATGCCTCGCACAGGGTTGCGACCTCTGCGAGTTCACTTGCGCCATAGAGCGCGATCCGTGTCCAGCCGCGCTGTGCTGCGTCGCGAAGGGCTTCCGAGCATTGGCTTCGTGCACTCCGGAAAAAGCGGAAGGAATCCGAGAGATATTCCGCGGTCAGCCGGCTCTTCTCGGCAAAGCCCTGCGGCGTGAGGTAATACGCGTAACGGTTGGCCGGGGCCTGGCTGACCTTGATCAGTCCCTTCTTCGCGCAGCGCTTCAGGTATGCGTTGGCGAGCCCCAGAGCGATGCCGAGATCTTTCGCGACCGTGCGCTGGGTGATGCGCTCGTTCTGGTGCACGGCGTTGAGAATGCCAAGCGTGATCTCGGCATCGTCGGCCTTGCCCGGTGCGGATATGCGGTCGGTGTTGCTCATCGGTCTCGCGTTCAAAGGATGAACATAGTGCGTTCAACCGATGAACGTCAAGCACTTCAATGCGTTACGGGACCGGTCAGGCGGGCGCCCGGAAATTGTCCTTCACGTAGGCGACGAGTTCGTCGAGGCAGGATTCGACGTTCCGGTCGCTCGTGTCGACCACCAGTTCCGGATCGGCGGGCTCCTCGTAGGGTGCCGAAATGCCGGTGAAGTCGCTGATCTCGCCGGCGCGCGCGCGCTTGTAGAGGCCTTTCGGGTCGCGCGCCTCGCAGGTGGCTACATCGGCCTTGATGAAGATTTCCTGGAATGAGGCCCCGGCCGCCTCGCGGGCGCGATCCCGGTCGGCCCGGTAGGGCGAGATGAACGCGGTGATCACGATCAGGCCCGCATCGGCGAGCAACGCCGCAACCTCGCCGACCCGGCGAATGTTCTCGGCCCGATCTTCCGGCGAGAATCCCAGGTTGGCATTGAGGCCGGTGCGCACGTTGTCACCGTCCAGCACATAGACCTGATAGCCTTCGTCGAACAGCCGTTGTTCAAGGGCCATCGCCAGGGTCGACTTGCCCGCCCCCGACAGGCCGGTGAACCAGAGCACTCCCGCCTTGTGCCGGTTGCGGGCGGCGCGGCGGTCGTGGTCGACGCGGTGGTCCACGGCCGTGATATTGGTGGCGCGCACCGTCACCTGCTCGCGCTGGTCCGGGTAGCTCCCCATCGAGATGATGCCCCCCGCGAGCGTCAGGTGACGATCGTGGAGGATGGCCCGGCCTGTGCGCGGCAGGTCGTCATGCTCGTCGATCGCGACAAGCTGGCTGGTGCGGACTACGACATCGGCGATTTCGTCTCGCGCGACGGACTCGGCGTCGTGGTCGGACAGGGCGTCAACGTCAATCACCCGTTCAATCCGCTCGACGGTGGCGTCGAGCCGTCGCGGGCCTAGCTTCATGCCGTAGGTCCTGCCGACCTCGAGCGGCGCGTCGGCGAGCCAGAACAGGCGCAGGTGAAAGACATCGGTCTCGATCGGCGCGCCGGCGACATGGCTGGCGATCTCGCCGCGTTCGACAAAGATCTGCTCGTCCAGCGTGAGGCCGACCGATTGCCCGGCCCGGGCGGACGTCGGGGTGTCCGCGGTGTTCCAGGTCTCGATGGACGCGACGCGTGCGGTGCGGTTGCTCGGCGAGAACACGAGCTCGTCGCCAACATTGACCCGGCCGGACTCAATCCGCCCGGCGAGGATGCGCCGGTCGTCGAACTTGTAGACATCCTGCAGCGGCAATCGCAGCGCCCGGTCGACGGGCGATTCCGGGCGCTCGAACTCGGCGAGCGTGTCGAGAACGGTCGGACCGGCGTACCAGTCCATGTTCGCGGACGCCACGGCGACATTGTCTCCCTCGCGTGCCGAGATCGGGATCACGCGCCGGGGGCGGACGCCGATCCCCTCGAGGTAGCCGCGGTATTCGGTCTCGATTTCCCGGAATCGGGCTTCGTCGTAGCCGACCAGATCCATCTTGTTCACCGCGACCGCCACCTCGCGCACGCCGAGGAGCTGCAGCAGGTAGCTGTGGTGCCGGGACTGGCGGCGCACGCCCTGGTCGGCGTCGATCAGCAGTAGCGCGGCGTCGGCGTTCGAGGCGCCGGTCACCATGTTGCGGATGAACTCGCGATGCCCGGGCGCGTCGATGATCACGTACTGGCGCTGGTTGTGCCGGAACCAGATCTGCGAGGTGTCGATCGTCACGCCCTGGTCGCGCTCGGCCTTGAGGCTGTCCATCAGGAACGCCCACTCGAACGGCATGCCGCGGCGCCGGCACATTTCCTGGATCGCCTCCAGCTTGCCGTCGGGAAGCTGGCCGGTATCGTTGAACAGTCGGCCCACGAGGGTCGACTTGCCATGGTCCACATGGCCGACAATCACGACCCGCATGAGGTCGCCGGCGGTGCTGCCTGCGGTCAGCGCGTTGGCGGAGGTCGGCGCATCGTTCGGCATTACATGTACCCCGACGTGCGCAACCGTTCGAAGGAATCCTCCGCCTCGTTGTCCATCAGGCGCCCGGCACGCTCCGGCGTGCGGGTCACCTCAAGCTCGGCGATGATGTCGTCGATCGTGGCGGCATCGCTGTCGATCGGCGCGGTGATGTTCTTTTCGCCCAGCGAACGGTAGCGCTTGCCGTCGCGCGAGAAATAGAGCGGGTTGATCGGGATATTCTCCCGCTGGGAATAGCGCCAGATATCCACCTCGGTCCAATGGAGCAGCGGGTGGATCCGCAGGTGCGCGCCTTCCGGCACATCGGTGGTGTACTGGTCCCAGAACTCGGGTGGCTGGTCGCGAAACTCCCAGGTGCCCGACGACGCGCGCGGACTGAAGACGCGTTCCTTGGCGCGGGTGGCTTCCTCGTCTCGGCGAATGCCGACGATGATGCCCTTGTATTTGCCGCTGTCGAGCAGGTTGGCGAGCCCGGCGCTCTTCCGGGCGGCCGCGCGGGTCATCGGGGGCAACGAGGGATCCATCTCGCTTTCGGGCGGACAGTCGATCACGATCAGGTCGAGGTCCCATTCCTTCGCGTAGCGGTCGCGATAGGCATAGACCTCGTCGAGTTCCATTCCGGTGTCGAGCTGGACCACGGGAAAGGGCACGCCGCCGAAGAACGCCTTGCGCGCGAGCCAAAGCACGACGTTGGAGTCCTTGCCGATGGACCAAAGCATCGCGAGGGGCCGCGCGGCGGCATATGCCTCGCGTAGGATATAGACGCTCTGCGCCTCCAGGTCGTCCAGTCGGCTCATTAATACAGTTTCTTCATGTTATTAATTCAATACCACAAGTATCTTGTGGGATAACTAGGCCGGTTCCCGGCCTGTGACAAGCCCCCCGTCTCGCGGGGGATGTTTCGCCGTACTGTCCGCTGCTGTTTAGGGATTCGTCGGGATGATGCAAGTGCAAACGCATCGAATCCCCGCTTGGTGCGATCCCGGCGAGGCTTGGCAGGACTCCGCGCGCGCGGTATGAGCCGGTCTGCGCCCCGTGTGGGGCGGTGATGTCAGGAGTTGCTTCAATGTCCGATTCGCCGCGGATCGCCGTCATCGGCCTGGGCTATGTCGGGCTCCCGCTTGCCGTCCACCTGGCCCGGCATTTCGACGTTGTCGGCTACGATCTCGATCCGGCGCGCATATCCGAGCTGTGCGCCGGCAAAGACCGGACGGGCGAAATCGGATCGGCCGAGCTACAGGCGTCGACAATGGCCTTTTCCGACGACGAGGGCGCGCTCGACGGGTCCGGCGTTTTCATCGTGACGGTCCCGACCCCCGTCGACAGCCGCAACCGTCCCGACCTGTCCGCGGTCCGTGCCGCGAGTGAAACGGTGGCCCGGCACCTCGGTCGCGGCGCGATCGTGGTCTACGAATCCACGGTCTATCCCGGGGTCACCGAAGAGGTCTGCGGGCCGATCCTCGAGACCGGGTCAGGGCTGGTCTGCGGCAAGGACTTCTTCCTTGGCTACTCCCCGGAGCGGATCAACCCCGGGGATCGCGAGCACACGGTCGACCGGATCACAAAGATCGTTGCAGGACAGACGCCCGAGGTGACCGAGAAGCTGGCCGGCATCTACGGCGCAATGAATGGCGGCGATATTTACCGCGCACGCGATATCAGGACCGCCGAGGCGGCCAAGGTGATCGAGAACGCCCAGCGGGACATCAACATCGCCTTCGTGAACGAGGTCGCGATGATCCTCAACGGGCTCGACCTGAACGTGCTCGATGTGCTCGACGCCGCAAACACCAAATGGAACTTTCTGCCCTTCCGCCCGGGACTCGTCGGCGGGCATTGCATCGGCGTCGACCCGTTCTATCTTGCCCACGCGGCGCAGAAGGCGGGCCTTCATCCGGAGATCGTGCTCGCCGGGCGCCGGCTGAACGACGGGATGGGCGCGTATGTGGCGCACGAGATCCACGATTCGGTAGGGGGCACCGGAAAGCGTGTGCTGGTGCTCGGCCTGACCTTCAAGGAGAACGTTCCCGACCTCCGCAATTCGCGTGTGGTCGATATCGTGACCAAGCTGCGAGAGCTCGGCCACAGTGTCGATGTTCACGACCCGCATGCGCAACCGGGCGAGGCGCAATCCCTGTTCGGGATCGACCTGTTACCGGGCCTCGACGATGCGTCCGGATACGACGTGGTGGTGGGCGCTGTCCGTCATGCGGAGTACGAGGCCCTGGACGCGGACGCGTTGCGCCGACTGATGGCGGATGACGCGATGCTGGCGGACATCAAGGGAATCTGGCGGACGGTCGATCTCGGGCCGTCCGTGCGGCGCTGGGAGCTCTAGAAGGTCGCCGCGAAGTCGGCGTTGGCGCGACGGTAGTCGTCCATCTGGCCGATATCGACCCAGTACTCCTCCACCGGATAGGCGTGCGTGTTCAGTCCCGCATCCCGGCAGGCATCGAACAGTTGCGGCATGTCGAACGCGCCGTCGCGTGGCACGAGATCGATCGCGGCCGGGTCGAGGACGTAGATGCCTGCATTGATGAAGTGCCGGGTGACAGGCTTCTCGCGTATGCCGAGAATTTCATGGTCGGACATCTCGACGACGCCGTAGGGCACCTGCACTTCGTAGGGGCGCACGGCCATGGTCGCGCCCGCGCCGCTATCGACATGGAAATCGATCATCTGGGAGGCGTCGAGCTTCGACAGGATATCCGCGTTCATCACCAGCACGGGCTCTTCGCAGTTGGTTGCCAGGCGCCCGAGCGGGCCGGCGGTCCCGAGCGGCATGTCCTCTTCGATATAGGCGATGTCGACCCCGAGACCGCGCCCGTCGCCGAAATGGTTCCGGATGACCTCGGCGCGGTAGTTGACGGAGATATGGAACTCTGAGAACCCGGCATCGGAAAAGCGCCGGATGATGGTCTCCAGGATCGGCCGCCCGCCGACGTCGAGCATCGGCTTCGGCGTGTGTTCGGTCAGCGGGCGCAGACGGCGTCCCTCACCCCCGGCCATCAGGACGACCGGGTACGGCTGCGACTGCGGCGTCAGCAGGGAGTCCAGCGTGATCAGGTCGACCGCGCGTCCGGCGAAGTCGACCACGGGAATATGCTTGATCTTTTCGCGGCGCATGAACGCCAGCACGTCGCCGCGCGGTTCGCCGAACGCGATGGTGCGCGGGCTGTCGTTCATGATCGCGCGCACGGGCGCCTCGGTGGTCACGCCGCGCAGCAGCCCGCGCCGCAGATCCCCGTCGGTGACCGTCCCCAGAAGCCGCTGTTGCTGGTCGACCACGAGACCGATCTGCACCAGTCGGGTCGTGAAGCGCTCGATCAGCGTGTGGATCGATGTGTCGGGACCGATAAGCGACTGCGCCAGCAGGGACTGCGGCGTCGGCGCCGGGCGAACATGCGTTGCCGACGACGGGACGTCGTCGCGAATCGCGGGAATATGTTGAACGGCAGCGTCCATGGTCTTCAGACGCCTACAATTTGCGAAAAACTTTAACGATCGATTGACGCCGCGTCGTCTCTGAGCGCCAGTCCGGGGCCGGACGGCAGGAGCAGGCCGCGTTCCGCAAGCCGCTCGGTCGTCTCGAGGTCGTCGCGCGGGCAGTCGACGTACATCGGCATCCTGTGCAGCGGCGTCCAGAACGGACGGCACTCGATCCCCCGCGCCCTCAGGTGATCGAGGGCCCGGTCGCGGGCATCCGGTTCGTCGAACACGAGCGCATTGAGCCAGTGGTTCGAGGTTGTCCCTCGCGGGGCGGAAACAAAGGTCGCGGCGTCACAGTCATGAAAGGCCGCGCGGTAGCGTCGCGCGAGCTCCGCCTTGGCCGCGAGCTTGGCCGGCAGGGTTTCCAGCTGGGCGCAACCGAGTGCGGCGTTGATGTTCGGCAGGC
>JAEPNS010000007.1:0-233 GCA_017643325.1 Alphaproteobacteria bacterium
GCGAGGGATCGCTGGGCCCTTTTCCTGTTCGCGTCCTGTTCGCGGCTGCCAGTCGTGCAAACCCGTCCGCTACGCCGCGATGGTGTCGAGGTAGCTGCGCCAGTCGCCGAACTCGGTGATGTCCACGGCGTCGGCGGTGGCGCTGGCTTCGCAGAGGAAACCGAGGACATCCGATCCGTCTTCCAGTTCCACACGCCCGACCCCGAGCGGCGCGGGAATCCCCGCGATGAAGC
>JAEPNS010000007.1:243-3190 GCA_017643325.1 Alphaproteobacteria bacterium
GCGTTCCGGAGGTCCTCCGGCGAGCGCGTACATCCGGTAGACCGGGGCGGTCGCGGTCTCGCGGACAAGCCGGCCGCCGCGGTCCGTAAGCTGGTGATTCAACGGCTGTCCCGTCAGGTGCGCGCCGCACACGGCGATCTCGATCCAATCAGGCTCAGGCGGCGCGGAGGGCGGGATGGTCTCGTTGCGGCGCGTCTGGCGGTGACCGGTTGCGCCGAGCGTCAGGCCGGTGTCCGCGTGAAACCGCCCGGCCAGCGACAGCAGCGCATGGTCTTCGCCTGCCGGCGCGATCAGCGTGATGCCGAAGGGCAGCTGTTTCCCTTCAGTGAAACCGGACGGCACAGCGACCGCGGCCAGGTCCAGCAGGTTGACGAAGTTGGTGTATGTCCCCAGTTCGCTGTTGCGCGCAATCGGGTCGGCTTCCACGGCCGCAATCGTCGGATGGGTCGGTGCCGTTGGGAGCACCATGACGTCGGCGATATTCCAGAGGTCCTTGCACCGGTGCTTCAGCCCTTCGAGGCGATAGAAGGCATCGAAGGTGTCGACGGCATCGTAGTTTTCCGCGCCGCCCAGGATTTCGCGGATCACGGGCAGCAGTGCGTCCGGGTTTTCCTCCATCAGGTTTCGAGCGGCATGATAGCGCTCGGCGACCCAGGGACCGCCGTACAGCAGCGCGGCTGTTTCCGCGAATGGACCGAAATCGAACGCGACCTGCCGGCCGCCGAGCGATTCCAGTCGCTTGCATGCGTCCTCGAATTTTCCGGCGTAGGCACTGTCGCCGAAGAACTCGAGCTGTGCCGGGTCCGGAACGGCGAAGGAGAACGCGCCCCCGATCACACCACCTGAAGCCGCGAACGGCCGTGAGCCCGGGTGGTCCGGGTCCTCCATGCCGGCGACATCGAGGACGGCGGCGGCATCCGCGGCGGTGAGCGCGAACACCGACACGCAGTCCAGCGTACGGCAGGCCGGAACGACGCCGCGCGTACTGATCCGCCCGAGCGAGGGTTTGAGCCCGACGAGGTTATTGAAGGCGGCCGGCACACGGCCCGATCCGGCGGTGTCGGTGCCGAATGCGAAGCTGGCCATGCCGAGCGCGACCGCGACGGCGGACCCGGAGCTCGAGCCGCCCGAGACGTAGGCCCCGTCGAAGGCGTTCCGGCACGCGCCCCAGGGCGAGCGGGTGCCGACGAGGCCGGTGGCGAACTGGTCGAGGTTTGTCTTGCCAACGAGGATCGCGCCGGCCTCCAGAAGATGGGCGACAGCCGGCGCGCTCTCGCAGGGCATGTGCCGGAACGCCTCGCACGCGGCCGTCGTCGGCAGCCCTGAAACGTCAATATTGTCCTTCACTGCAAACGGAATGCCGTAGAGCGGGAGATCTGCCGCGTCCTGCGCCTCCAGCTCCTGCGCTCTTGCCATAAGCTGTCTGTCGGAAACCCGCTCGATCCAGATCGGGTTGCCAGCATGGCGCTCGCATTGTGCGATGACCTCTGCGACAACCTGCGACGGTGTGCGCGCGCCGGACGCATAGTCGCGCGCAAGGCGCGACATGCTGAGGTCGGGCGCGTCATGCGTGCTCACGGTGTTTCTCCTCCCCGATGGACTTCGCCTGCGTGATGTCGCGCCGACACATTTGCAAACGCCGGGCCAGCCGTTTGGCCCGCGATTCCGCGCTGGTCGCGCAAAGGCACCGCAGAACTTGCCTATTTCCTGAGCACGCCGCTTGCGGTTTCGGCAAATTGCATACAAAAATCAGAAATAATCAATAAAAACAATAGATTAAAGATTTTTAACTGACCTTGTGGTCTCAACCGCGAGTCCGTGAGGCGAACACGGCCGACGCGTCACTGACGGTCAGCATATGCAGTCGCATGGACTCGTAGGCAAGGTTGCCGTCCCTTGCGAGGATCGCCGCCACCACATCCGAGTGCTCTGCGTTGGATCGTGCGATTCGGCCGGGAATGTGGAACTGGGCGCTGCGGAACGGCGCCAGCCGCGCGCGGACGGCCTGGGTGGATTCCTCGAGCACTTCGTTACCGGAGCCGCTGTAGATCGCGGCATGGAACTCGCGGTTGTGCCTCTCGTACGCGTCCGGATCGCCGGCTTCCGCCAGGACAACCCCTTTCTCATGCAACGCGGCGAATGCTTCGCGCTCTGCCGCGCTCATGCGCTCGGCGGCCAGGCGGGCACAGGCGCCCTCGAGTTCGGCCATGGCCTCGAACATCTGCGCGAGGCGTTCGCGGGTCACCGTCGAGACAACCACCCCGCGCCGCGGCCTGATCTCGATCAGCCCTGTTGCCTCCAGCCTTCGCAACGCCTCCCGGACGGGTGTGCGCGACGTCTTGAAACGGTCCGCAACGGCCTGTTCCTCCAGCCGCGTGCCGGGCAGAAGGCGGCCGCTGATGATCTCCTCGGCAAGCCGCTCCTCGAGGAAGTGCGAACGGGTCTGGCCGCGTGAGGGTTTGGTGGCGCGTCGTCTGGGCAAGTGCGGCTCCGGGCCGTTGGAAGGCGAGCGGCATTCTGCGGTCCGGCGGTCCGTCGGCCAAGAGGGACCGGTGCCCTAATTTTGGGCAAGCACGGACGGGCTGACGTCCGCGCTCCGGCGTGCTGACTGCGGATTCACGGGGACGCGTCAAGACGGGACCGGCTGGCATAGCGCTTGCTAAGTTCAGGTCGGGCAGGGGCCGAACCCAAGGATGGTGCAGGAGCAAATGACATGTCGGCTGATGTGACCGAACTGACGAAGACACAAGCTCCGGCCGCGATCGGGCTGGAAACAGTCGGGCTGACAAAGACCTTCGGCTCGCTCGTCGCTCTCGACGACGCATCGATCAAGGTGCGCCCGGGGAGCTTCCATGCGTTGCTGGGCGAGAACGGCGCCGGCAAGTCGACCCTGGTGACATGCATCATGGGGGTGTAGCGGCCGACCGAGGGCCAGATCATGGTCGAC
>JAEPNS010000007.1:3200-6209 GCA_017643325.1 Alphaproteobacteria bacterium
GAGGTCGCGATCGCGAGCCCGCGCGACGCGCATGCGCTCGGCCTCGGCATGGTCTACCAGCACTTCACGCTCGTCCCCTCGCTGACGGCAGCGGAGAATCTCGTGATCAGCCGCGCCGATGTGCCGGCGATCGTCAACTGGGCCGACGAGCACGCCGCCCTGGAGGCGTTTCTCGAAACCACGCCGTTCCGCGTGCCGCTCGACGTACCCGTGTCCGGCCTGTCGGCGGGCGAGAAGCAGAAGCTCGAGATCCTCAAGCAGCTCTACCTCAACCAGCGCTTGCTGATCCTGGACGAGCCGACCTCCGTGCTGACGCCAGACGAGGCGGACGAGATTCTCGGCCTGCTGCGCGGGCTGACGGATGCGGGCGAGCTGACCATCCTCATGATCACCCACAAGTTTCGGGAGGTGACCGGTTTCGCCGACGATGTCACCGTCCTCCGACAGGGAAAGATGGTCGGCTCGCGTGCGGTCGAGGGGCTGTCGGTCGCGGAGATGAGCCGGATGATGATCGGCGACACCGAACTGCGCGAACCGGCCGCCCGCGCCAAGACCGGAGATGCTCCGGTCGTGCTTGAGCTGGACGGGCTGCGCGCGGACGACGACGAAGGCCTCCCGGCGTTGCGCGACGTGGGGATCGAGGTCCGCGCCGGCGAGATCGTTGGCATTGCCGGGGTCTCGGGCAACGGGCAGTCCGAACTCGTGGAGGTCCTCTCGGGCCAGCGCGACCTGGAGGCGGGGGCAATCCGCGTTCACGGCCAGGCGTATGCGCCGACGCGCCAGAAGATGGACGCGTTCAAGGTGTTCGGCCTGTCGGAGGAACCGCTGCGCAACGTCGCGGTTCCCCGCATGACCGTGGCGGAGAACCTTGCCTTCCGGTCCTTCGACAAGAACCCGATTGCGACGTCGCGCGGCTGGCTACGACCGGGCAACATGCGCAGCCAGGCTCGTCGCCTTATTGCGGACTACCGCGTGAAGACGCCCTCGACCGAAGAGCAGATGGAGAACCTGTCCGGCGGTAACGTGCAGCGTGCCGTGCTGGCGCGCGAACTGTCCGGCGACGTCGACATCCTGATCGTCGCGAACCCGTGCTTCGGCCTCGACTTTGCGAGCGTTGCCGAGATCCGCGCCCAGATCATGGACCAGCGCAACCGCGGCTCCGCGGTGCTGCTCGTGTCGGAAGATCTGGACGAGATTCTTGAGCTGTCCGATACGGTGCTGGTCATGCTCGAGGGCGAGATCGTGTTTCGCGCGCCGATTGCCGAGGCCAGCCGCCAGTCGATCGGCCATGCCATGGCCGGTGGCGCATGAGCGGTGCGCGCTGGGCCGGGCGCGACACGGCGAAGGATTCCATTCGTGCGGAGGTCTGGGATTCGCTGGTTGCCGCGGACATCAACGTCGGCCCGGTGCACAGCCGGATTCCGAATTTTGTCGGAGCCGATGCCGCCGCGCGCAACCTTGCGCGGGTGCAGGCCTGGGCGTCGGCGCAGACCGTGAAGTGCAATCCCGACCCGCCGCAGATCCCGGTCCGCCTGAGGGCACTCTACGACGGCAAGATCGTCTACGCCCCGATCCCCGAGTTGACCAAGGGCACGCCGTTCGTTCGGCTGGATCCTGCGGAGCTTGCGGCAAAGAATGTCAGCTTCGAGCTCGCCGCGACCAGCCAGGGTTTCCAGGAATACGGCCGGCCGGTCCAGTTCGAGGAGATGGAAGCGCTCGATTTCATCGTCGTCGGTTGCGTTGCGGTCACGCGCGCGGGTGGACGGACCGGGAAGGGGGGCGGCTTTGCGGACCTTGAACTGGGCATCTTCCGCGAGCTCGACAAAATTGCTCCGGGCGCACCGATCACGACCTCGGTCCACTCCAGCCAGGTTGTCGACAACCCACGGGTGGTGATGGACGCGCACGATTCCGCCCTCGACTGGATCGCGACCGAAACGGAGCTCATCGAAACGGGGACAGCCTTCACACAGCCGACTGGAGTTGCGTGGGATGTCGTTCGCGAGGACCAGTATCGCGATATCCCGTTCCTGTCGGAGCTTCGCGCCCGCCTGTCGGAATAGGCCGCTAGTCCGCGTTGCCGCGGTGGGCGTAGGTCGCGTCCAGCCGGGAGGTCAGGTATGCCGCACCGCTGACCGGCTCGTAACGGGCAGGCCGGTCGTCGGTGACACAGGTTGGCAGGCATTCGACGGTGGCGTCGGGATTGGGGTCCAGGAAAAAGGCCGCCGAATACCTTTCCTGTGTGTCGGCGTTGCGGACCCGGTGTGGCGTCGAGGCGTAGACGTCGTTGGACCAGCGCATCAGGCAGTCCCCGATGTTGCAGACGAATGCGCCGTCGATGCACGGCGCGTCGATCCAGTCTCCGTCACGGTTCCGGACCTGTAGTCCCGCGACACCGTCGACCGCGAGGATGGTCACGTTGCCATAGTCGGTGTGCGTACCCGCGCCGAGCTGCCCGGGCTCGGTTGTCTCCGGCCGGGGCGGGTAGTGAAGCAGGCGCAGCGTTGCCATCGGCCGGTCGAACATCGGCGTGAAATGGTCCTGCGGCAGGCCGAGGTCGACCGCGAAAGCCCGGTGCAGCGCAAGCCCGACATCCCAGCAGCGGTCGAAATAGTCGAGCATGTTCTCCCGCCAGCCCGGCAGTTCGGGCCATAGGTTGAGGCCGCGAAAGGGCATGCCGGCCAGCAGCTCCGGGTCGTCCTCCGCGAGTTCAAGGCCGATGTTGAAACACTCCTTGATGTCGGCGGGTGTGTCGGGGTCCAGGATCTCGTCCCCCAGCGCGACATAACCGCGGTTGTGGGGCGACTGCTTGATTGAGACGGCCTGCTTTGTGTCGGCCGGCGCGGCGAAGAAGCGGCGTGCATCGTCGAACATCCGCCGCGTGATCGCATCGGGGATGCCGTGGCCGGTGATGTAGAAAAAACCGATCCCGCGGCTCGCGCGGCCGATCTCTTCGGCGACGGAATCGATGGAATCCCCCGCGACGAGCGGGGCGATGTCGATGACGGG
>JAEPNS010000007.1:6219-21215 GCA_017643325.1 Alphaproteobacteria bacterium
CTCCGGTGGCGGCGCGTGACGCGTTTGCGCACATGGTCCTCCCGCGCCGGAGTCTAGCGCGGCGCACCGCTGCGGTCGCCGGTGTTTTGTCTCATCTTCGCGTCGTGGGTGCCTGTTTTTTTACCAAACAGAATGCGCGGGTTGGCGAACTGCCCAAAAGATCGGCAGTCGATCGTGGCGGTCTGTCGAAGGTAAATCCGGGTGATATTTCCCGGATCGAAAAACGACATAAAAACAAGAATTTACGATTTTTTGTATACAGAAACCGGCCTTGGCATATCGATTGCTAATTGGTTGCGAACACCCGTGGCGACGTGTCTGCCGCGATGTATCAAACCGACAATCCATTCGTCAGGGGATCATCTTCATGACCGACTTCAAACTGAACCGCCGGGCCTTCCTCAAGACCGCTGCCGCCGGGGCTGCGGGCGCGGGCGCACTCGGCCTGCCGACCATGGCGTCTGCTGCCGGTCTGACCATCGGCATCGTCTATGTGGGGCCGCGCGACGACTTCGGCTGGAACCAGGCCCATGCCGAGGCTGCAAAGGTGCTCAAGGGCGTGCCCGACGTGACGGTCGTGGAGGAGGAAAATGTTCCGGAGACCGTTGCCGTCGCCAAGTCGATGGAATCGATGATCAACCTCGACGACGCGAAGATGATCTTCGCCACGTCTTTCGGTTACTACAAACCCTTCGTTCTCGATCTCGCGGGCAAGTATGGCGATGTCCAGTTCCGCCATGCCGCACCGCTTTGGACGGACGAAGATCCGAAGAACGCGGGTTCCTACTTCGGCTATCTCGACCAGGCGCATTACGTGGATGGGGTCGCCGCCGGCCTGTCGACCACCTCGAACCGGCTCGGGTTCGTTGCCGCAAAACCGATCGGCACGGTTCTGCGCAACATCAACTCCTTCCTGCTCGGCGCAAAGAAAGTGAACCCGGACGCCGAGGTGCAGGTGATCTTCACCGGCGAGTGGTCGCTGCCGGTCCGCGAGGCCGAGGCCACCAACGCACTGGTCAACGCCAACTGTGACGTGATCACCTGCCATGTGGACAGCCCGAAGGTCGTCATCGAGACTGCCGAGGCGCGCGGTGTGAAGACGTGCGGTCACAACGCGTCCCAGGCGCCGCTCGCGCCCAAGGGCTTCATCACCGGCGCGGAATACAAGTGGTCGACCATCTACACCCAGTATGCGGCCGACCTTGCGGCGGGCAAGACGCTGCCGAACTTCATCGGCGCCGGGTTCGACAAGGACTTCGTCCAGAACACGCCCTATGGCGCGGGCGCCAGCGCGGAGGCCATTGCGGCGGCGGACGCCGCCCGGGCAGAGGTCAAGGCCGGTAAGCCGATCTTCACCGGGCCGATCTTGAAGCAGGACGGCTCCGTCCTCGTCGGTGCGGGGGCGAGCCTCGACAACTACGACCCGATGCTCGACCGGACGGACTTCCTGATCGAGGGCGTGATCGGGTCGATCACCTGATTTGTGCGGGGTGGGGACACGGCGTTTCCGCCCCGGCACATTCGGGCTGCCGGGGCAACGCATGGCCCATTCCATGGGCGTTGCGGATGATGAACCGATATGGCTGAACTGACGCAGGCCGGACCGCAGGTCCGCACCGAACTCGCGGACCGTGCCCGCCGGTCGAGCGAGTATGTGCTGGTGCCTGCGGTTGCGGTCCTGGTTTCGGCCATCCTGTTTTCGGTCTTCCTGCTGTTTCTCGGGAAATCCCCCGCGCAGTTCGTCGAACTCCTCTGGAAGGGCGGCTTCGGTTCGTGGTTTTCCTTACAGAACACCCTCGTCCGCGCCTCGCCCTTCATGCTGACGGCGCTCTGTGTCGCCATTCCCGCGCGGCTCGGCATGGTCGTGATCGGCGGCGAGGGCGCGCTGATCATGGGCGGTTTCGGCGCCGCGGTGATCGCGATTCCGATGGTCTCCTGGGCGCCCGCACCCGTTATTCTTGCGGCGATGGCGATGGCGGGCATGCTCGCCGGCGGGATCTGGATCGGGATCGTCGGCGCGGTGCGTCACTATCGCGGCGTCAACGAGACCATCTCCAGCCTGCTTCTGTTCTACATCGCCGTCTCGGTGCTGAACTTCTTCGTCGAGGGCGTGCTGCGCGACCCGTCCGATCCCAACAAGCCGTCCACCATGCCCATCGGGCGCGAGAACATGATCGGCCCGATGCCGGCAACCGACGTTCACTGGGGTCTGGCCGCCGGGATCGTTGTTTGTGTGCTGCTGTACTTCCTGATGAATCGGACGACGTTCGGGTTTGCGGCCCGTGTGACAGGCGGCAACCTGCGGGCCGCCCAGGCTCAGGGCCTGCCGGTGGGCCGGCTGGTCATGGTCTCTTGTTTCATCGGTGGTGCGGCGGCAGGCCTGGCCGGGTTCTTCGAGGTCGCGGCCATTCACGGCAAGGCGAACGCGTCGCTGATCGCCGGCTACGGTTTCACCGGCATCCTCGTCTCTTTCCTGGCGCGTCATAATCCGTTGGTCATCATCCCGATTGCGATATTCCTGGGCGGGATCGACGCGTCGGGCGGTCTGATCCAGCGGCGCATGGACCTGCCGGACGCCACGGTGCTCGTTCTGCAGGGGCTGATGTTCGTCGTCCTGCTGGCGTCCGAAACGTTCTATGGCCGCTACTCGTTCTTCCGGAAGTCGGAGGGGACCTGATGGGCGACGAAGGCACCCTTGCGACCGTCCTCCTGGCGATGTTCGCCGGTGCGATCCGGGTCTCGACACCGTTCCTGTTCGTCAGCCTCGGGGAGTGCCTGACCGAGAAGGCCGGGCGCATCAATCTCGGCCTCGAGGGCACGCTCGTCTTCGGTGCGATGACGGGCTACGCGCTGTCGCTCCACACCGGCTCGCCGTGGCTGGGGGTTCTGGCAGCCGGACTGGTCGGCTGCGTGTTCGGCGCGATCCACGGTTACCTGTGCAAGCTCCCGAAGGTGAACGACATTGCCATCGGGATTGCCCTGATGCTGTTCGGCACCGGCGCGGCCTTCTTTTTCGGTAAGCCGTATATTCAGCCGCAGGCGGCGCGGCTGCCGTCGATTCCGCTGGGCGGCTGGTCGGACAACCCGGCCGTCCAGCAGGCGCTGGAGATCAACCCGCTCTTCATCATCGGCTTCTTCCTCGCCGTTGCGATGTGGTGGGCGTTTCGCAACACCCGCTGGGGTCTGGTCGTGCGGACCACCGGCGACAGCACGCCCGCCGCCGTCGCGCTCGGCATCGACGTCGACAGGGTGCGCCTGCTGGCGACGACCGTCGGCGGTTTCTTCGCGGGCGTCGGCGGCTCGTTCCTGTCGCTGTCCTACCCGGGAAGCTGGTCGGAGGGCCTGTCGTCGGGGCAGGGGCTCATGGCGGTCGCGCTCGTGATCTTCGCGCGCTGGAACCCGCTGGCCTGCTTCGGTGCCGCGATCCTTTTCGGCGCCGCCGGCGCGCTCGGCCCGGCGCTCCAGTCGGTCGGGATCAGCGAGGGCTACCACTTCTTCAATGCCGCACCCTACATCCTGACGCTGGCGATCCTGGTGGTCGCGGTGTCTCCCAAGCGCGCATTGCGCGGCGCACCCAGCGAATTGTCGATCACGAAGTAGACGCGGATACAGACGGAGACGGATATGAGCGGACTTGGCGGACTGAACAAATCGCCGGACGGCGTTGTCCTCGGCATGACCCAGCTCCAGCTGCCGGTCGTGGAAACGCCCGACGACCTCGCGGCGCAGACGGACAAGATAGTCGGCATGGTGGGCAAGGCCCGGCGCAACATGCCGACGATGGACCTGGTCGTGTTTCCCGAATACGCGCTTCACGGGCTGTCGATGGACACGAACCCGGAAATCATGTGCTCGATGGACGGGCCGGAGATGGCGGCATTCTCCGCGGCCTGCCGCGACAACGAAATCTGGGGCTGCTTCTCGATCATGGAGGCCAACCCCGACGGCAATCCCTATAACTCCGGCGTCATCCTCGACGACACCGGCGAGCTCCGGCTCTATTACCGGAAGCTGCATCCCTGGGTGCCGGTCGAGCCGTGGGAGCCGGGCAACCTCGGCATCCCCGTGTGCGAGGGTCCGAATGGGTCGACCATCGCGCTGATCATCTGCCACGACGGAATGTTTCCCGAGATGGCGCGCGAGAGCGCCTACAAGGGCGCGGAGATCATGCTCCGCACGGCGGGCTACACGGCGCCGATCCGCGAGGCGTGGCGGTTCACCAACCAGTCGAACGCCTTCTGCAACCTGATGGTCACCGCGAGCGTCTGCATGGCCGGCACCGACGGCTCGTTCAATTCCATGGGCGAGGGGATGATCTGCAACTTCGACGGCACGGTTCTGGCGCAGGGCAATGGCACGCCCGACGAGATCATCACCGCGGAGGTGCGCCCCGACCTGGTGCGCGAGGCGCGCCGGCACTGGAGCGTGGAGAACAACATCTACCAGTTCGGCCACCGCGGCTACGTCGCCGTGCACGGCGGGGCACAGGACTGCCCCTATACGTACATGACCGACCTTGCGGCGGGCGAGTACCGGCTGCCCTGGGAGGACGAGGTGCTCGTGACCGATGGCACCAGCTGCGGCTTCCCGATCCCTAACCGCAAATATGAAGGAGCGGCCAATGGCTGATGCCTCGATCGCGCCGGCGGGTGAACGCTTCGTCGACGCCGACCCCTATCCATGGCCCTGGAACGGGGACCTGCGGCCCGACAACACCGCGCTGATCGTTATCGACATGCAGACCGATTTCTGCGGCGAGGGCGGCTATGTGGATTCCATGGGCTACGATCTGTCGCTGACCCGCGCTCCCATCGAGCCGATCTCGAAGGTACTCGCCGCGATGCGCGCGGGCGGCTACCACGTGCTGCATACCCGCGAGGGGCATCGGCCAGACCTGTCGGACCTGCCGCCCAACAAGCGCTGGCGCTCGCAGCGGATCGGCGCGGGCATCGGCGATCCCGGCCCGTGCGGGCGCATCCTCGTGCGCGGCGAGCCGGGCTGGGAGATCATTCCCGAACTGGCGCCGGCCGAAGGCGAGCCGGTGATCGACAAGCCGGGCAAGGGTTCCTTCTGTGCGACGGACCTGGAGCTGATGCTGCGCACGTGCGGGGTCGACAACCTCATCATCACCGGCATCACCACAGATGTGTGCGTGCACACGACCATGCGCGAGGCGAACGACCGCGGGTTCGAATGCCTGCTGCTGGAGGACTGCTGCGGTGCGACCGATCACGGCAACCACCTCGCGGCCATCAAGATGGTGAAGATGCAGGGCGGCGTCTTCGGCGCAGTCGCGGACTCCGAAACGCTTCTGTCCGCCCTGTCTTGAACCGATGCCGGTCGTCCCCGCCCAGCCGTTCGACTACAGCTTTCCAGAAGGCCGGCTGGCCCTCGTGGTCATCGACATGCAGCGCGATTTCGTGGAGCCCGGAGGTTTCGGGGAATCGCTCGGCAACGACGTGACCCGCCTGCAGGCGATCGTTCCGGCGCTGCAGCGGCTGGTCACGGCGTGCCGCGAGGCGGGCGTGCCCGTGATCCACACCCGCGAATGCCACCGCGCGGACCTCTCGGACCTGCCCCCGGCCAAGCGCGACCGGGGCGACCCGGCCCTGCGGATCGGCGATCCCGGTCCCATGGGGCGGATCCTCGTGGCCGGGGAACCCGGCGCGGAGATCGTTCCCGCGTTGGCGCCGCTGCCCGGCGAGGCCGTGATCGACAAACCCGGCAAGGGCGCCTTCTACGCGACGGCGTTTGCGGATGCCCTGGAGGCGGCGAATGCCAGCCACCTGCTGATGACCGGTGTGACCACCGAGGTGTGCGTGCAGACCACCATGCGCGAGGCGAACGACCGGGGCTACGAATGCCTGCTGGTCGAGGACTGCACCGAAAGCTATTTCCCCGAATTCAAGGCGGCCACGCTGGAGATGGTGCGCGCCCAGGGCGCGATCGTCGGCTGGACCGCCACATCCGACCAGGTGATCGAGGTCTTGTCCCCATGAGCGAGAATCCGAACCCCGAGCCCATCGTCCTGCAGGACATGATGGACCTCGCCGCCCGCGCCGACACGCTTCACTGGCAGCCGTTCCGCGATGGGGTCGAACTGCACCAGATCTACGGGACCATGGGCCAGCCCGGCCCGTCGGCCTGCCTGCTGCGCTTCCAGCCGGGCGCAAAAGTCCCGCGCCACCGCCACACCGGCTACGAACACATCATCGTTCTCGAAGGTGGCCAGACCGACGACCGCGGTCACTACACCGCCGGCACCGCGCTCATCAGCCCGCCCGGAACAGACCACGCCATCGTCAGCGAGGAAGGCTGCATCGTGCTCGCCATCTACCAGTCGCCGGTGGCGTTCGATTGACGCTGCTGTCGTAGATGTTTCGTGTTCTGCGCGACCGCGATAGCCTAATCTTCTCTTTCCAGACAATCGTGAACGGTCGGGAGAGAGACCATGCGCAAGACACTTTCATCACCTGAGGTTCGCAAACCCGCCCGCGCCGCATTGACGGGCGGCGTGGTTGCCGGCGACCAGGTGTTCGTTAGCGGGCAGATGGCCTATGACCCGGAGATCGACGGCATTCCCGCCGACATGGATGCCGCGGCCCAGACGAAGGTCATCATGGACAATATCGGGCACCTGCTTGCGTCCGAGGGAATGGACCATGGCGACATCGTCAAGGTCACGATCTTCCTCACCGACCTGTCCGACCTTCGCGCCATGAACGAGGTGTATTCTAGCTACGTGTCGGAGCCGTACCCGGCGCGTTCCACGGTCGAGGTGTCGGGCCTCGCGATCCCGAACGGGCGTGTCGAGATCGAGGCGCACGCGATCCGGCGCGGGTCCTGACCGGGCGCGTCCGCTACTTCAGGCCCCAGATACCGACCTTCTCGGACCGCGCCGCGTCCTCGGCGTCGTCGTAGCGGTCGATCAGCCCGGCCGGCGCCCTGCCGTGGGTCGCCAGCCGGTGGTGGGTGGCCCAGCCGGCCCGGATCATTGCCTCGCCGAGGGTCTTTTCGCCGACGAGGCTGTCCCCCGGCACATTGCAGCGCGCGACCGGTTGCCGGTGCCGGTCCGTCTCGATCACCAGGCACGAGACAGGCTTGCCGTGGGCGAGCTCGTCGAGCGCCGCCCGGGCGAAGGGTCCCCAGGGCCAGTCCGACATGCGGGGTGTGGTGACGCCGTAGAGGCTAATATTCCGGCCGTCGATCGCCAACGTGCGCGCGTCGATGACCTGGGCGGTGCCTTTCACGACGCCGGTATCGTTTTCGGCCTGGGCGGGACCGGCGAGAATAAACACGCTGGTCAGGAGCAGCGCGGCACTCGCGAAGGCATCCCTAGATTTGCGACCTGTTCCGTTCCGGTTTGCGCGTGGCACGCCGCGACCTGTCCATGATGTCTGCGTTCATGAACAGTTAACCATGATTTCGGCGCCGGGAACATCCGGGGAGAGCGGCCCCGGGTCAGTTCCGGATCACGTCGCGGATAACATCGAGGACGATTTCGGTGCCCTTCTCGATGAGGATCACGTCGTCGTCGACGATCACGCGCTCGGTTGTCGTGCGGCGCGGGAGCCGGGATTCGAGGTCGTCGGGCAGCGCGCGCTTGGCGAGCCCGGGCGGAAGCTGCTCGCGCTTCGCGAGGCCGGGCGGCAGGCCGTTCTTCTTTGCGAGACCCGGCGGCATGCCCTTGCCGCCCCTGGCGCTGCCCCGCTCGACGGTGGTTTCGCGCTCGACGCGAACGCCGTCGCGCTCATTCGGAATGACCCCGGTCTGCTGCAGGACCTCCCGGATGATCTGCTGTTCGGTCTCGCTGAACACGGGCTCGTCGGCGCTCGCGCTTGTGGACGAAAGTCCAGTGGTCGCGAACATCAGGACAGCGGCCAGGGCGCGGGCGAGAGATTTTACAGGCATGTCCATTTTCCTAAGGGACGGGGTGGGCAATCACGGGGCTGAAACGGCCGTACGCCGATTTCGTTCGCGCCATGATACTCCAACCAATGTCTAATGGACGATGAATGCCGCGTGGGGCTTGATGCCTGTGGAGGAAGCCGTGCGGGTTCGTCCCGTGCAGCGATACGTTCCTCCGTTCCCCCGACCCCTCCTAGGGGTTTTCATGTGCAGGGCTCGCGCCCTGCACATTTTTTTGTCGCCGCTGTGATAGGGTTCGCTCCGGTTCAAATACCGGGCGGAGCCGCGCTTTCATGCTGAACGACTGGACGATCCTCGTCGCGTCGCTGGCCTATATCGGGATCCTGTTCGCGATCGCGTCCTGGGGGGACCGGGCCTCCGCCCGGCACGGACCGCGTATCCGCGCGAAGCCCGTGGTCTACGCGCTGTCGCTGGCGGTCTACTGCACGTCCTGGACCTTCTATGGCAGCGTCGGCCTCGCCTCGACCTCGGGCTACGACTTCATCCCGGTCTATCTGGGGCCGATCCTGCTGTTTACGGCGGGCTATTTCGTGCTGCGCAAGATCGTGCGCATCGGCAAGGCGGAGAACATCACCACCATCGCCGACTTCATCGCCGCGCGCTTCGGCAAGAGCCAGACACTTGCCGCGGTGGTGACGCTGTTCGTCGTCGTCGGAATCCTTCCCTATATCGCGCTGCAGCTGAAGGCGGTCTCGACCAGCTTCAACGTGCTGGTCAGCTATCCGGACATCGTGATGCCGCTCGGCACAGCGGGGATTCCCTGGTGGGCCGACACCGCGCTCGTCGTCGCGCTCCTGATGGCCGTCTTCTCGATCATGTTCGGGACGCGCAACATCGACGCCACCGAGCATCACGAGGGCATGATGCTGGCGATCGCCTTCGAATCGGTTGTGAAGCTCGTGGCCTTTCTCGCGGCGGGAATCTTCGTGACCTTTTTCATGTTCGGTGGCTTTGGCGACCTGTTCTCGCGCGCGGCCGCGATCCCGGAGGTTGCCGGACGGTTCATGTTCGATGTCGAGGCCTCGACCTGGATCACCATTACCCTGCTTTCGCTGACGGCGATCATCTGCCTGCCGCGCCAGTTTCATGTTGCCGTCGTCGAGAACGCCGACGAGCGCGAGCTCAAGCGCGCGGCCTGGCTGTTCCCCGGCTACCTGATCGCCATCAATATTTTCGTGATCCCGATCGCCATCGCCGGCCTTATCCTGTTTGCCGGCCTCGGCGTCGACGCCGATACCTTCGTACTGACGCTGCCGATGCTGGCGCAGCAGGAAATGCTCACGCTCTTCGTGTTCATCGGCGGCCTTTCGGCGGCCACCGGAATGGTGATCGTCGCGACTGTCGCGCTGGCGACGATGATCTCCAACGACGTGTTCATGCCGCTCTACCTGCGTTCCTCGCGCGGCGCCGAGAGCGCGCGGGCCGTCGGTGCGACGCTGCTCAATGTCCGGCGCGTGGCCATGACCGCGATCCTGCTCCTTGCGTTCGCCTATTACCGGATCGCGGGAGAGGGCCAGGCGCTGGCCTCGATCGGCTTGGTGTCCTTCGCGGGAGTCGCGCAGTTCGCGCCGGCGATCCTGATCGGCATCTTCTGGGCCGGAGCATCGCGCGCGGGCGCTCTCTCCGGGATCGTGGCGGGAGGTGTGGTCTGGGCGTACACGCTCCTGCTCCCGACCTTCGCCAACGCGAACTGGTTCCCGGACGTGCTGCTGGCATTCGGACCCGCGGGAGTCGACTGGCTGCGGCCGCAGGCGCTGTTCGGATACACGCTCGCCGACCCGCTCACCCACGGGGTCTTCTGGAGCCTCTCGGTCAACACCGCGCTGCTGGTCTTGGTGTCGTGCGTCAGCCGTCCCGGTGTGCTCGATCGCAGCCAGGCGCGCGCCTTTGTCGAGGTAATGGCCGCTGACCGGGCGTCACGCCCTCGCACCCTGCGTGGCGCCCTCACCGTGCGCGATCTCGAGGAACTGACGGGCCGCTACCTCGGGGTCGCGTCGGCCGAACAGGCTTTCGCCCAATATCGCGCGGACCGTTCTCCGGAACTGGCGTCGGACGATCCGGTGGACGCCGGGGTGCTCCGTTTCGCCGAGCGTTTGCTTGCCAGCGCGATCGGGTCTTCCTCGGCCCGTCTCGTGATCGCCATGTCGATGGAACGCGAGGACATCGACATGGAAAGCGCCATGTCGCTGCTCGACGATGCGACAGCCGCGATCCAGTACAACCGCGAGCTCCTTCAGACGACGATGGAGAACATGCGCCAGGGCATCGCGATCCTCGACGAAGACCTGCGGATCGCCTGGCTGAACGACAGGTTCCGCAGCTATCTCGGTTTGCCCGACATGTTCGGGCGTGTCGGCGTCCCGGTCGAGGACATCATCCGCTATAGCGCCGAGCATGGCGAATACGGACCGGGCGACGTCGAGAGCCTCGTGAACGACCTGCTGGCCCAGTATCGCCGCCATGAACCGGCGATCTATGAACGCAGCCTCGCGGACGGGACCGTGCTGGAGGTGCGGACAAGCCCGATGCCGGCCGGCGGGGTCGCGGTGTCCCTCATGGATGTGACCGACCGGGTCGAGGCGGCGCGCGAGCTGGAGGCGGCGAAGAGCGATCTCGAACTGCGCGTGGCCGAGCGGACCCGTGACCTGACGGACCTGAACGAACAGTTGCGCCGCGCGTCGGAGGCCGCGCAGCAGGCAAACCTCGGCAAGACCCGTTTCCTGGCCGCCGCGAGCCACGACCTGCTGCAGCCGCTCAACGCCGCGCGCCTGTTCCTGTCCTCGTTGGGCGAGCGCGAACTGGACCGTGACAACGCGAGCCTCGTCGACCGGGTCGATATCTCCCTGCGCTCGGTCGAGGAACTGCTTGCGGGCCTGCTCGATATCTCCAAGCTCGATGCCGGCGGTGTCGAGCCGCAGGTCGAGGACTTCCGCATCGACGAGCTGCTGCAGGCGCTCGGCACGGAGTTCGCGGCCCTCGCGGACGAGCGTGGAATCGAGCTGCGGGTCGTCACGTCGGAGAGCTTCGTGCGGTCCGATCGCCGGCTGCTGCGCCGTATCCTGCAGAACTTCCTGTCCAACGCCGTCCGCTACACGCCGGCCGGCGGCAAGGTCCTGATCGGGTGCCGGGGCGGGGGCGACCGTGTGCGTATCGAGGTCCGGGATTCCGGGCCCGGGATCCCCGACGACAAGCGCGATGCCGTCTTCCAGGAGTTCCAGCGGCTGCAGAACGACGACGTGCAGGACCAGGGGCTTGGCCTCGGCCTGGCGATCGTCGAGCGGATCGCAAGAATGCTTGGGCATGTGATCGACCTGCGCAGCGTCGAGGGAGCGGGATCCGTGTTCGCCGTTTCGGTGCCGCGTGGCGAGGCGCAACGCGTGGCCGACGAACCACGCGAGCCGCCGGCGTTTTCCAGCGGCGACATGGCCGGGGCGATCGTCCTGTGCATCGATGACAACGCCGATGTGCGCGATGGCATGGAAATGCTGCTGGGCGGCTGGGGCTGCGATGTTCGCACTGCGGCGGCCGGCGACCACTGGCGCCGCGCCATGCGCGACGACGCGCCGGAACTGATCATTGCCGACTACCATCTCGAGAATGGCGAGCTGGGCCCCGACATCGTCACGGAGGTCTGCGGCGTCTACGAGCGGGTGATCCCGGCCGTGATCGTCACGGCGGACCCGTCAGAGAGCCTGCGCGAGGAAGCGGCGCGGCGGGGACACATCGTTCTCGACAAACCGGTGAAGCCGGCGGCGCTGCGTGCGCTGATGACACGCATGCTCGCCCAGCGCGCGGCCGCGCGTCGCCAGGCGTCCTGAAGTCTGGAGCGGGTCGGCCCTAGGCCGGTATCTCGCGCGCCGGGTCCTCGACATTCAGCCGCCCGGCAAGGATGACGGCCTGCGTCCGGCTGTTGACGTCGAGCTTCTGCAGGATCGCGGAGACGTGTGATTTCACCGTCGCCTCCGAGATGTCGAGGTCGTAGGCGATCTGCTTGTTGAGCTTGCCGTCCGAAAGCATCCCCAGAACGCGGAGCTGCTGCGGCGTCAGCGCGGCGAGGCGCGCCGCGAGCGCTGCGTCCTCGGCGTTGGTTTCCGGCAGGCTGTCCACGGATGCCGGCAGCCATGTGTTTCCCGCGAGAATTTCGGTGACCGCGCCCCTGATCTCGTCCATCGGCGCCGACTTCGGAATGAACCCCGATGCGCCGTAGTCGATGGCCTGCCGCATGATCCGCGCATCCGTGCTTGCCGAGATCATCGCGACGGGGACGGCGGGAAATTGCGAACGCAGGTAGGCGAGGCCGGTAAAGCCGCGCATGCCGGGCATGTGCAGGTCGAGCAGTACGAGGTCGGGAGACTGGCCCGACCGGATCGCCGATTCGGCTTCGGCGAGGCTCGCCGCATCCCGGAACTCGGGCCCCGCAAAGTCGCGCGCGATCGCCTGCCGCAGTGCGTCGCGCACCAGCGGGTGGTCATCCGCGATCACAATGATGGCGTCGGTTTCGCTCACGTTCGCCCGGCCCCCAATGCCCCCCGATATTGGACGGGTTGTTTTTCTTTTTATTATGACGCGGCTTTCGGGGTCCGTCCAACGGCGAGTCAGGCGACGGACTCGAGGGCGTTGTTCCGTGCCGCCGCCTCTCGTGCAATTCGCGCGTAGAACTCTTCGCGCATCCCGGCTGCGTTCACCTCGCACATGGCATGCAGTTCGCCGTCGATCGCGACCCTGAAGGCGCAGTGATCGAGCCGGGCCTGGCCGGTCGCGGTGCCGAGTTCGGCAGCGCTCATGAAGTGATGGGCCGAGACGGCGAAGCGATGAACGCGCACGCGACCCGTCGCCACCTGCCGGAGGAACCGCAGCGGCTTGCCGGGCGCGAGCCGCCGGGCCCAGCCCCAAACTGCACGCGGGAGGTGCCACACGAAGAGGCCCGGTGCGCGCAAGGCCATGCCGGCCAGCCGCGCGGTGGCCTCGGACGGACGGTCGGCGCGGAACGTTGCCCCGGGGAGACGGGCGAAAACCGCGTCCAGCAGGCGGGCGTCGGCTTTCGAGCTTGCGGGGCTGACCGGGAGGAACCGGGGAGCAGCGTCGCCGTCGGTGACGGTCGCGCCCATCACGAACCGCGAACAGTCCGGGTGGCCCATCAGCCACTGGTTCGCGGAGAGACGGCCGGCATTGCTGTCCTCGATGGTCAGGCCGCGCGCGATCTGGGCCCAGAGCATCTCGGCGTCGATCCCTCCGACGCTGTCCGCGGTGCGGCCGACCGGCGCGACCGGCAGGAATCCGACCATGCGGAAGACGTCCGCGTTGGCCTGCATGAAGCGAACGATGTCGCCCACCTCGTGCAGGTTGTCGGTGGTGACGGTCACGGTGCTGGCCACCCGCAAGGTCCGCCCGGTTTCCCGCCGCACCCGGCGGACGAGGTCGGCGAAACGTGCGCGCAGCGGCATCAGCTCCGCCTCGGTCGCGGCATGACGGAATGCCCGGTCCCGGCGGCCGCGCTGGGTGGTGTCGATGTGGAAGCTGACCTCTTCCAGCCCGCCCTCGACCATGAAGCGCTTCAGCAGGCCGGGGTCGCGCAGGAAGGTGTCGCCATGGGTCATCAGCATCGGGATCAGCCCGATCGCGCGCGCATGGCGCAGGATCGCGGTCACCTCGTCCGGGTCGCGCAGGGACACCTCGCCGTCGGTGAGCTGAACGTTGCCCCAGGGGCCGAGATGTCGCCGCAGCGCGTCAAGCTGCGCCAGCACGTCCTCGACGGGGAGTTCGGGGATGCGATTGGCGCCGGCAGTCAGGTAGCAGCCCCGGCAGGCGAAGTCGCAGCGCGGCATCGCGCCGATGGTGGCGCCGCAGCCCTCTTCATGGCGGCCGAGCATCTGGTTGGGTGTGCGGAACTCGGGCGCGACTCTTCGCCAGGCCGCGTCCAGCGAAGCGCGCGCCTCGGCCGGCACCGGTTCGCGGACCAGTTGCCAGAGACCGCACAGCCGGACGGGCGCGCTGTGTGTGGAGGTGGTCCCGAAACGCCCCATCGTGCCGTCGCATCCGCCGTAGATCACGCCTGCGAAGCGGCGTTCCGTCGACGGGAAGTTTAGACGGTCCGGCAGGGCGGCCGGGATTCAATTGTGGCTCACGTCCTCGCGAGGTGCGGGGCGCGACGTAGACGTATCAGGATTTCGGGTAGACCAGCGTGTTGCCGTAGCGCCAGCGCTCGATCGTCACGTCCGCGAACACGCCGCCGTAGTTCAACGGCTCGCCCGCCCAGAACTCCTCGCAGGCTTCCAGGTCCGGATATTCCATGATCATGAAGGAACCGATCATCTGGGTGCCGTCGTCGTTGAACATCGGCCCGCGCGCGACATAGCGGTCCATGACCGTGGCCTGAAACTTGTGGTGGGCCTCGGCGACCGCGTCGCGGCGCTCAGTGGCCTCCGGGCCGTCGATGGCGGTGATGGCGAACTGCTGCCAGCCCTCGGTGCGCGGGAAGGTGTCCCAGCGCAGGTCCATGGACGACGACCAGCGCGTGACCGACGTGCTCGCGAAGGCGCCGGCCTTCGAATAGCCGTCGGCGGCGATCCACGCTTCGGCGGCCGCCTTGTCCGGCGCGTCGATCATCGCCATCGCGCCGCGCGGCGTCTTGCCGTCGGCCTTCAGCAGCGGGCCGGTGAAGCGGATCTGGTCCTGGGTTCCGATGAGGTGCGCCTGGTGGCCTTCCATGCCCTTTTCGCGCAGTTCGAGGCCGCCGTCCTCCTTGAAATAGCCCTTGCAGATCCAGCTCGGGCTTTTGGTCCGGTAGTACTCCTTGAGCTCTTCTTCCGAGAGCCCGTAGCGCGGGTCGCCGGGCAGGGCTCCGGAGGGATTGTTCGGATCGTCGGCCATCGTTCGTCTCCTCGGGAAGGCGTTGTTCTCGTTGGCCCGCATCCTCGCGTCGCGGACCGCCGGGCGCAAGCCCGTCCCCGGAACGACAGTCCTGCGTTCGCGGCATGGGAACGTTCGGCCGTTGACTTGCCTCCGCTCGTCACCCCTGCGAAAGCAGGGGTCCATTGACTCAGACGGTTGCCCGGTCGGGCAGCGGC
>JAEPNS010000080.1 GCA_017643325.1 Alphaproteobacteria bacterium
GTAATCCATGAAGCTGCCCGACAGGATCTGGCCGTCCCGGTCGTAGGCGGTGCGCTCCAGCAGCGCCTGGCCGATGCCCTGGGCGACGCCGCCATGGACCTGCCCGTCGACGATCATGTGGTTCACCACGGTACCCACGTCGTCCACCGCCGTGAAGCGCGTCACAGCGATCTCGCCCGTGTCCGGGTCCGCCTCCACCTCGCAGATGTGGCAGCCGTTGGGCCAGGTGAGGTCGCCCGAGGTGTGGGTCTCGGTGACCGAAAGCCGGGCGTCCGGCTGGCGCGCGGCCAGCGCGAACAGGCCGATGGCGCGGTCGGTGCCCGCGACCGTGAACTTGCCGTCGCCGAATTCGATATCCGCGGCGGCAGCTTCCAGCGCGTCACCGGCCAGCGCCTTGCTGTTCTCGACCAGCGCATCGGCGCTGGCGACCGTGGCGCTGCCGCCGACATAGAGCGAGCGCGAGCCGCCGGACCCGCCGCCGGTCGCGATCCGGTCGGTGTCGCCCTGGACGACGGTGACCGTGGCCGGGTCCACGCCCAGCCGGTCGGCGACGAGGCTGATGTAGGAGGTTTTCAGCCCCTGCCCCATCTCCTGGGTGCCGGACCAGACGGTGATCGCGCCGGTATCGTCGTCCCGGCCCTCAATGCCGATCTCCACCGTCTCGGTGTACTCGTTGCGCCCGGTGTGCTCGATATACATGGCGAGCCCGCGGCCGAGCCGCCTGCCGCGTAAGCGGGCCTCGGCGGCGCGCCCCTCGAACCCGTCCCAGTCATGGGCCTCCATGGCGAGGTCCATCATCTTCGGGAAATCGCCGGAATCGATGTTCATGCCCGTGGCGTTGACGTAGGGCATGGCCGATTTCGGCACCAGGTTGCGCCGGCGCAGCTCGACCGGGTCGATACCCATGTCGGCGGCGGCGACGTCGATCAGGCGCTCGGTGAGATAGACCGCCTCCGGCCGCCCCGCGCCCCGGTAGGCGTCGGTCGGGCCGGTGTTGGTCAGCACGCACTTGCACTCGGCCCACAGCAGCGGCACATCGTAGGTGTTCGACAGCACCCGGAAGGCGCTGATCGTCGGGATGAAGCCGCCCTGGTAGGCGATGTAGGCGCCCATGTTGCCCAGGCTCTCGGCGCGCATCGCGAGGATCTTCCCCTCGGCGTCGAAGGCCATCTCCGCCCGGTTGACCTGATCGCGGCCGTGGATGTCGCTGACGAAACTCTCATTGCGGCCCGAACGCCAGTGCACGGGGCGCCGGAGCTGGCCAGCGGCGAACATCACAGCGGCATATTCCGGGTAGCAGAAGACCTTCATGCCGAACCCGCCGCCGATCTCCGGCACCAGCACCCGCAGCCGGTCCTCGGGAATGCCGAAGACATCGGCGCACAGATGGGTCTTCAGCAGGTGCGGCATCTGCACGCCGACATGCATGGTGTAGCGGCCGGTCTCCGGGTAGAACTCGCAGGTGACGCCCCGGGTCTCCATGGGGTTGGGAACCAGCCGGTTGTTGACCAGCTCGATCTTCGCCACGTGCGCGGCGGTTGCGAACGCGGCGTCCACCGCGCCCCGGTCGCCCTGGGCCCACACGCCGGCGACGTTGCCGGGGGCGCCGGGCCAGATCTGCGGGGCGTCGGGCTCAACGGCGCGGGCCGGATCCGCCACGGCATCCTGCACCTCGTAGTCGACCGTCACCGCTTCCGCCGCGTCCTGGGCCGCCTCCCTGGTCTCCGCGACGACCATCGCGACGTTGTCGCCGACATAGCGCACCGTGTCGGGCGTCAGCGGGTAGCGCGGCGGCGGGTCCAGCGGCGTCGCCTGGGGGTTGGGCGGGAACTGGCGGAACGGAACCGCGCCCAGTCCGTGTTCCCCGACCAGTTGCTGCCCGGTGTAGACGGCAACGACACCGGGCAGCGCCTCGGCGTCGGCGGTCTCGACGGAGACGATCTTCGCGTGAGCATGGGGCGAGCGGACGAAGGCCGCGTGCAGCAGCCCGTCGAAGGACAGATCGTCGAGATACGCGCCCTGCCCCGTCAGCAGGCGCGAATCCTCCGGCCGGCGCAGTAACCCGCCGCCGAACTTCATGACTTCGTTGGTGGCGGTATCCATCATCGAGGCGTGCGGCTCAGCCGATGCCGTAGGGCTTCGCCCAGCCGAGCCCTTCCAGCGTGCCGTTGCGCGGCTTGTACTCGGCGCCGACCCAGCCGTCGTAGCCGGCAGCGTCGAGCATTTCGAACAGGAAGGCATAGTTCATCTCGCCGTCGTCGGGCTCGTGGCGGCCGGGCACCCCGGCGAACTGCACATAGGCGGATTTCGCCAAAAAGCGCTCGATCCGGTCGGACACGAATCCCTCAGCCATCTGGGTGTGATAGAGGTCGAACTGGACCTTCACATTGTCCCGCGCGATCTCGTCGACGATGTCGTGGCCCATCGCCTGCCCGACGAGGAAATAGCCGGGGTTGTCGGTGTGGTTCAGCGGTTCGAGGTGGAGCGTGATGCCCTTCTCCGCCGCCCGGTCCGACGCCTCGTGCATGTTCGCAACCAGCGTGCGCCGGTGTTCCGCCGGATCGTTGCCAGCGGGCACGGTGCCGGACATCACGTGGATGCGCGTGCAGCCCAGAGCCTCGGCGTGGGTCATCGCGGTGTCGAGATCGGCGAGGAAGTTCGCTTCCTCACCGGGTATCGCGGCGCGGCCGAACTTCGTGGCGTCGCTCTCGCCGTAGGGCGTGTTCACGAGGGTGCACTCGACCCCGGCCCCGTCGAGGCGCCGGCGGATCTCGTCCAGGTCCTCGCCGTAGGGCCGCTGGATCTCCACCCCCGGGAACCCCGCATCCGCCGCCGCGGTGACGCGCTCGGGCAGGGAATGCTCGGTAAACATCATCATGATGCAGGAGGCAAACTTGGGCATGGCGAGACCTATGGCGTATGAGATGATCGTTTATCGCCGGTCGGGCGAAGAGGAACAAGAGGCGGTAAAAGGTACTCGGCTCGTTACCCCTGCGAAGGCAGGGGTCCATTGACTCAGGCGGCTATCCGGTCAGGCTTCGGCGATAATGGATTCCTGCTTTCGCAGGAATGACGAACTTTCGTTTCCGCACCGACGTGCGTTCTCTCGCCACGAGATCAGCAGCAGCAGTCGCTCTTCCGCTCCTCAACCTGCCTGCGCAGGGGTGACGATCGGTGGTGAGGCTAGCAATCCACCCAGCCATCGGCGGTTTTCAGGCGGTGCTTGATCTCGTTCTGGGGGGTCAGCATGGCCTCGATGAAGCAGCCCTTCTTGGCCGCCTCGATCAGCTTGAGCTGGTCCTCCAGCGGCGAATCCGTGTCGAAGGAGATGTCCATCGCGATGCTCTTGGGCGCGCTCTCGTAGGGCTCGCGGCCGCGCTGGGTCGCCTCCCACTCGCAGCGGCAGGAGATCTGCGGGTTCTCGATGTCGACCCGCAGACGCTTGGAGAAGGCGCGCATCTGGGTCATCAGGCAGCTCGTCAGCCCGGCGATGAAATAGGCGATGGGCAGCGGTGCGGTGCCGTCACCGCCATGGAAGCCATACTCGTCCGAGGCCATCTCCCACTCAATGAGCTGCGGCACCACCAGCCGCACGTCCATCTCGCAGCGCATCTTGCCCACGCCGGACGCGTCGCATTCGAACGCCACCTCGAAGGTCTTGAGATCGTCTTCGGCCATCGGATTGCTCCCCCATGAAAATTGACCGGGCGGAGTGTGCCGCACGCAGCCCCGGCCCGCAAAGGGTGCGATTGAACGCGCGCCGCCGAACAGGTATGCAACAGGCACAACACGAACGAACACGCATTCCGGGGGAATATCCATGTCACGAGTCCTGATCGTCACCGGCGGCAGCCGCGGCCTCGGCGCCGCCACCTGCATCGGCGCGGCCGAGCGCGGCTACGAGAACATCTGCGTCAACTACGCGGGCAACAAGGAGCGCGCAGACCAGGTCGTCGCCGCCTGCGAGAAGGCCGGCGCAAAGGCCATCGCGGTGCAGGCCGACATCACCAAGGAGGCCGATATCGTCCGCCTGTTCGAGACCGCGGACAAGGAACTCGGCACCGTGACGCATCTGGTAAACAGCGCGGGCATCGTCGGCCCCTACGCACGGGTGGACGAGCTCGACGACTGGGATGCGATGCAGGAACTCTGGACCCTGAACATCACAGCCACGCTGGTCTGCTCGCGCGAGGCCATCAAGCGAATGTCGACCAAGCATGGCGGCAAGGGCGGCGCGATCGTGCACCTGTCGTCGGCGGCGTCCCACCTGGGCGGCGCGGGCGTGAACGTGCCCTACGCGGCCTCCAAGGGCGCGGTGGACTCCCTCAACTGGGGCATGGCGCAGGAGGTCGTGGCCGAGGGAATCCGCGTCAACGCGGTCAGCCCCGGCGTGATCGACACCGAAATCCAGCCCGCCGGGCGGGTCGAGGAGATGGGCCCGAAGCTGCCCATGAAGCGGGCCGGCCAGGCCGAGGAAGTCGCCAACGCGATCCTGTTCCTGCTGTCGGATGAGGCGTCCTACATCGCGGGCACGAAGGTGAACGTCTCGGGCGCGCGGTAGCGGTCGCGTAACATCTCGTCACCCCTGCGAAAGCAGGGGTCCATTGACTCAGGCAGTTGCCCGGTCAGGAATCGGCGTTAGTGGATTCCTGCTTTCGCAGGAATGACGAGAGTGCGGCTACATATGCCGGAAGGTGTTCTCCGCCGACTTGTAGGCGTTGAGGCCCATCTCGGCGCGCAGGTCCTCTGTGCCCTTGAAGACGACCGGGTCCATCGGAATGCCGATGCCGTTGGCGACGCGATCGTTCTTCGAGAAGTTTGCCGCAACCGCCGCAACGCCGGATACCGCCACATCACCCAGTGCACCGGCGAGTTCAGCGCGCACATCGTCAAGCGCCTTGCGGTCTGTGCCGATAACGGCCTCGGCGAAGGCGAGCAGGACGTCGCCATGCTCGACACCGGTGTCCTGTTCGGGTTTCACCAGCGCCATCGGGTTCACGGTCAGGTTTGCTGCTTGTCCACTCTCACGGAGGAACCGGGCGTGCCCGGTCGTTCAGTAGAAGCAGTCGTTGAGCGCGGAGACCCGCCCCGCGACGATCTCCACCTGGGGCCGCGTGAGGCCCTCATGGTGGCAGTACTCGACGACGGGCACCTTCGGGAGCGGGTTGTACTGGGCCTGCTCCAGCGCGACATGGGCCCGGTACTCGTCGGGCACGAGGCTCAGCGCGCGCATGATGTAGGGCTTGAAGTGGCCGCCGTAGAGTTCGGTTCCGAATTCGCCGCAGTCGGGGACGTTCGGGATCGTCGGCACAAAGGCTTCCTGCGGCACCGCCTCGTCCGGGACCTCACGCGTGGGGCTGCCTTTCCGGGGTTCGCGGAACGGACGCAGCGGAACGCCGATGCCGCGCGCGTAGACGTCGAGGTCGACCGCGAAGGACACGATCGCCACCAGCTCCGCGAACTCCGGGTCGCTGAGCCCCGCCTCGCGCGCGGTCTCGTAGGTGGACATGTCGAAATCCTTCGGCGTCGCCGCAAGGGTGTGGATCACCTCGCGCACCATCTTCGGGAGGTCCCCTGTGGGGGATTCCGCGCCGCCGTCGTCCGGCGCCTCGAGAAGGCCCGCGTCGATCCCGGCCTTCCGGGCCTCCGCGATCACGGCCAGCCGCTGGGCCGCCGTGCCCCAGGTCCCGGCGCCGGCGAAGCGATCGAACTGGTCGTCATGGGCGGCTTCCAGGTCCTCGCGGACCGGAAACGCGGTATCATGGTACAGGCTCATGGTCGTCCCCCGATGCGTCGGCGATCCGTGATAGCGGATTCGCGGCAGCGGCGCGCCTAGATCTCGATCACGATTTTGCCAAAGTGCCGCCCCTCGCGCATGTGCGCGAACGCCGCCGGCAGCTCGTCGAGGGCAAAGCGTGTCTCGTCCAGCGCCGGGCGCAGCCCGCTCACCTCGACGGCGCGCAGCATCGCCGCGAACTGCTCGTAACTGCCGCAGGTGACGCCCTCCAGCCGCACCTTGCGGGTGACAACCAGCGGCAGGCGGAACTCGTGGTTCGCGCCGGACAGCACACCGATCAGCGCGATCGCCCCGCCCAGGCGCACCGCCTTGATCGACTGTTCGAGCGTGCCTGCCCCGCCGACCTCGACCACCAGGTCGAGCCCGCGCCCGCCTGACATCTCCCGCGCCACACGGGCCCATTCGGGCGTGTCGGCATAGTTGATCAGGTGATCCGCGCCGAGCTCGCGCAGGCGCTCCAGTTTCGTGTCCGACGACGACGTCGCGATCACCTCGCAGCCGAGCAGCCTGGCGAACTGCAGCGCGAAGACCGACACCCCGCCAGACCCCTGGGTCAGCACCAGGTCACCCGGTTTCGCGCCGCCCTGGTCGACCACCGCGCTCCACGCGGTCAGCCCGGCGCAGGGCAGCGCCGCCGCCTCGGCGTCGCTGAGATGCGCGGGCGTGTGCGCCAGCCCGTGTTCGGGCAGCACCCGGAGTTCCGTGGCCATCCCGTCGATCATGCCGCCGAGACCGGAATGCATGACGTCTTCCCGGGGTTCGCCCGCGAGCCATTCCTGGAAGAAGTTGGCGACGACCCGGTCACCCGGCTTGAAGCGGGTCACGCCGTCGCCGACCGCTGCGACCTCACCGGCCCCGTCGGAGACCGGGATCAGGTTCTCGGACTTCTGGCGCGAGCCGTAGCCACCCTCGACCGTGAGCAGGTCGCGATAGTTCAGCGTCGCGGCCCGGACCCGGACGAGAACCTCGCCGGGACCGGGCTCCGGGTCGGGCAGCTCGACAACCGACAGGTTGTCGAGCCCCGGCGAAGAGACGACGGCAGCGCGCATGAAAATTCTCCCGTGAGGAGGTTATCCCGCCCGGCCCCTTCATACTTCGTCAGGCTCAGCATGAGGGCCTCACCCTGAGCTTGACGAAGGGCGAGGCCCGGGACAGGACGTCTGCGCCTACTCGGCGGCCTCGTTGACGTGATGGACGACCTGCTGCGGGAACGGGATCGAGATACCGTCGGCCTCGAGCTGTTCCTTGAGCTTCTTGGTGAGGTCCCAGCGCATGCCCCAGTAATCGCCCGCGTCGCACCAGACGCGCACGATCAGGTTCACCGAACTGTCGGCCAGTTCGCCGACCACGACCACGGGCTCCGGATCGTCGTGGGCGCGCGATTCCTCGCCGATCACGCGCCGGATCGTCGCCATGGCGGTGTTGATGTCATCGCCGTAGTCGATACCCATCACGAGGTCGACGCGCCGCGTCGGGTTGGCGCTGAAGTTCTTGATCGCCTGGCCCCAGATCTCTCCGTTCGGCATGATGATCTTGACGTTGTCGCCGGTGGCCATTTCGGTGGTGAACAGCCCGACCTCCTTGACCGTGCCCGACTGGCCGCCGACATCGACGAAGTCCCCGATCTTGAACGGCCGGAACAGCAGCAGCATGACCCCGGCCGCGACATTGCTGAGCGTGCCCTGCAAGGCCAGGCCGATGGCGAGGCCCGCGGCACCGAAGACGGCAACGAGACTGGTCGCCTCGACACCGAACTGCTGCAAGGCCGCGATGACGACGAACGCGATCACCGCGTACTTGACGAGGCTCCCGAAAAAGCGCGAAAGCGTCGGGTCCGCCCTCTTGCTGCGGCTGAAGGCCTTCTCGACCGCACGGCGTGCCCAGCCCGCGGCGACGAAGCCCAGAATGATGATCACGAGCGCGCCGATCACATCGAGCCCGTAGGTCGCGAGCACGGTGTAGACCTGCTCGATCACGTCCTGCATCTGTTGGTCCATAGGGATACTCCTTTTCCCGATACCGCCCGGCATTGCACCGGGCACCCCAAAACGAAGCCTCCCCCCGGAAGCCCTCTAGCGCCGGCGTGCGTAGCGCAGCGCCGCGAGAATGATCCAGATCGGCACCACGACCACGGCCCCGATCAGAACGAACGGCACCGCCCACTCCAGCGCCGCAACCAGCGCGTCGAAGATGCTCTCCGCCGTCCCCCCGACGGCACCGAGCAGGCTCTCCGGCTCGACGTCCAGCACCGACAGAACGATGCCGACGACGAGCGACAGAAAGAACAGCTTCAGGAGCGTCCCGCCGATATTCCGTGGCATGACGTTACAGACCGATCTTCATTCCCGGATCGGCCGGTTTTAGGCGACGAACGCCGCCGCGTCGATAGGGATTATGTCGGATACCGCGAACGTCAAAATCAGGTCCGGTAGCTCGGATCCAGCGCGTCGAGCCGGCGCAGGTGTCCCGGCCAGTCGCGTTCCGCGACGCTGGTCGAGGTCTCGAACTGCTTTGCCGTGTGCTCGCACACCTCCGGCGACGGATAGACAAGCGCATCCGGGCCGCCGGCCGCCATCGCCTGGATCTGGCTGCGCGCGCATTTCTCCAGGTAGAACACCAGCGAGAAGGCCTCGGCGCAGGTGCGCCCGGCGGTGAGGAACCCGTGGTTGCGCAGGATCATCGACTGGTTGTCGCCGAGGTCGGCGATGAGGCGCTCGCGCTCGTCGAGGTCCAGCGCGATCCCCTCATAGTCATGATAGGACAGCCGGTTGTAGAAGCGCATCGCGTGCTGGGAGATCGGCAGCAGGCCGCACTTCATCGCCGACACGGCCATCCCGGCTTCCGAATGGGTGTGGAGCACGCAGGCGTATTCGTGGCTCGCGCCATGCACGGCGCTGTGGATCGTGAACCCGGCCGGGTTGATCTTGTAGGGACCGTTGTTGTCCAGCTCGTTGCCGTCCTGGTCCACCTTGATCAGGCTCGACGCCGTGATCTCGTTGAACATCAGGCCGTAGGGGTTCAGCAGGAACGTGTCCTCGCCGGGCACCCGCGCGGAGATGTGGGTGCGGGTCATGTCCGACATGTCGTAGAGGTCGACCAGCCGGTAGCAGGCCGCGAGGTTGACCCGCATCTCCCACTCCTCGGGGCTGACCTGGTTCTCGACACTCGGATACAGCTCGACGATCTCGGCGTTGGCCATGTTCGTTCTCCCGTTCAGTCAGCCGCCGCCTCGGCGACGACGTTGTTTTTCTGCGCGCCCAGCCCCTCGACCTCGGCCTCGACGACGTCGCCCGGCTGCAGGTAGGTGCCCTGCCCGTGGCCGACCCCGGCCGGAGTCCCGGTCGACAGGATGTCGCCCGGCTCGAGCGTGATCATCGCGGACGCGAAGGCGATCTGCTCTTCCGGCGAGAATACCATCTCGCCGGTATTTCCGTCCTGCTTGGTCTCGCCGTTGACCTTCAGGGTCAGGCGCAGGTCCATGTGGTCCGGCACGAAGGCGCGCGGCACGAACCACGGCCCCATGGGTGCGAAGGTGTCGTGGCTCTTGCCGCCGAACCAGTCGGTGCGCAGCGTCGGCCAGTCCTCGCGCATGTTCCAGCCCCGCGCGGACACGTCATTCGTGGTCATGAAGCCGGCAATGCAATCCATCGCGCGCTCTGCCGTCGCCCGCTTGGTGCGGCGGCCGACGGCCATCGCGAGTTCGACCTCCCAGTCGATCTTGTCGGAATCCGACGGGATGATGATGTCGTCGTGCGCGCCGGAGAGGGCCGACGGCGCCTTCAGGAACGAATAGGGATGCACCCGCGACTTGTCGCGGTCGAGCATGCTGTCGCGCTCCGCATCGTCCTTCGCGGTCCCCGCCTCGACCATCTCGCGGATATGGTCGCCGTAGTTGGCGGCGGCATAGATCATCTTGCCGGGCGCGAGGACCGGCGCGAGGAAGCGCACCTGCCCGACATCGACAGCCGCCGCGTCGGGCGCGTCTCCCGCCGCCGCGAACGCGGCCATGTCATGCAGCAGCTCGAAGTTGCGGTCCCAGTCCTGCAGCAGGTTGAGCAGCGCGTTGACGCCGAACAGCGCCCCGCCCCGCTTGCCCTGCCGCCAGGCGCGGTAGAGCGCGTCGAGGTCCCAGGCCCGGCCGTCCGTCTCGAGGACGACGAAGGGCGGCCCGCCGGCCGAAACCGTGGCGAGCCGGAAGACGCCCCCGGTCACGGGTTACTCGCCCGTGACCGCCAGCGGCGCCAGTGCGTTCAGGTCGCTCGTCACATCGAGGATGACCGGTTTGGTCTTGGCCGCCTCGAAGGCCTGCTGGATCGCGCCCGCGACCTCGCCCGGCTTCTCGACACGGATGCCCACGGCGCCCATCTCCTCGGCGATGCGTGCGAAGTTCACGTCGGTGAACTGCCAGAGCTTCAGCGCTTCCTCGGTCTGCTCGCCGCCATAGACCCGGTCGAAGCCCCGCTTGGACTGGTTGCCCGAAGCGTTGTTGTTGACCAGCGTCACGGTGTTGATGCCCCAGCGCGCCGCCGTCTCGACATCGCCGATGTGATACCAGAAGCCCGCATCGCCGGTGAAACAGAAGACCGGGCGGTCGGGGACGCCGCACTTGGCGCCGAGCGCCGCGGAAAACGCCCACCCCAGGTGGCCGGCCGAGCGCATGTAGCTCTGGTTCGGCGAGGTCAGGTCGAACATGCCGCCCATCCACATCCCGGTATGCCCGGTGTCCGCGACGACGATGGCGTCGTCGGGCAGGTGCTGGGACAGCTCGTGGCAGATGCGCTCCGGGCGCATCGGCACATCGTCGGACGTGAGCAGGTCGTTGTACTTTTCCCGCCAGTTCCCGTCGGCTTCCGCCGCCCGCCTGGCCCAGCCGGTGCGGCGTTCGGCGGATTCCGCGTTGGTCATGGCAAGCAGGCGCGTGACCGCGACCTTGGCGTCGGCCTGCACGCCCGCGACGACCGGATAGTTGCGGCCGATCTCGGCGGGCTCGATGTCGATATGCACCACCGGCGTGCCGATTTCCGGCACCGCCCAGAAGTGGGTCACCATGCCGCCGGTCGAGGACCCGATGTAGATCACCAGGTCGGCCTCGTTGACGATGATGTTGGCGCTCTCGCGCGAGTAGGTGCCGACCACGCCCACGGAGAGCGGGTGGTTGGCCGGGATCGTGTCCTTGCCGTTCAGCGAGGTCGCGACCGGGATGTTCAGGCGTTCGGCGAGCGCCACGACGTCGGCCTGCGCGCCGGACGCCTTCACGCCCCCGCCCGCCACGATCACCGGACGTTCGGCTTTCTCGATCGCGTCCATGGCCGCACGCAGCGCATCCTCGGACGGCTCCGGGCGGTAGGCCGGGGTCCGGGCGAAGGCCTCCTCCACGAGG
>JAEPNS010000081.1 GCA_017643325.1 Alphaproteobacteria bacterium
TCTCGCGCCGCAGGGCGTCGCCGTGGTCGAGCGGTCCCTCGGTATGGACCAACGCCCACGGCCCGCGCCCGCGCGTGAACTTGGCGCCGGTTCCGGCGTTGTGGGCGTCCAGCCGCGCCGTCACGTCGAGCGCGATGCCGGTGTATGTGGTGCCCGCGCCGTTGCGCAGGACGTAGACGAACCAGTCAGTGCTTGCGGACATCGTCAGTAGTGGGGCGGCGGCGTGTCATCCGGCGTTTCGCCGGGCAGCGCGTCCTCGACGGTCTCCATCCGCCCCGTCAGCCGCCGCAGCTGCTCGCGCAGCAGTTCCAGCACCCGCGCCTGCTCCGCCACGACCGAGGACAGCTCCTCGATGGTGTTCTCCTGGTACGCGAGGCGCGTTTCCAGGTCGGCGATGCGTTCGTCGTCGGACATGGCGGAAGGGTACCAATGCCCCTTGAGTCCCGCACAACTCGTCACCCCTGCGAAAGCAGGGGTCCATTGACTCAGGCGGTTGCCCGGTCCGGCGTCGGCGACAATGGATTCCTGCTTTCGCAGGAATGACGATTCAGGTGGGGTGACGATTGAGGGCCGGTGGCCGTCTGCGCAGGCATGACGACGGTTGGTCAGTCTCTACCGCCCCAGCACCGTCACCACGGTCGCGGCTTCCTCGATGCCGAAGAAGCCGCCGCCGTTTTCGGCCGCGGCGATGCGGGCGCCCTCGACCTGGCGCTTGCCGGCCTCGCCGCGAAGCTGGGTCGCGAGCTCGTGGATCTGGATCACGCCCGTGGCGCCGATCGGGTGGCCCTTCGACAGCAGGCCGCCCGAAGTGTTCACCGGGATTCGGCCGCCGAGCTTCGTGTCGCCAGCCTCGGCCATTTTTCCGCCGTCGCCGCGTTCGCAGAAGCCCATGTTCTCGACCTGTACGATCTCCGCATAGGCCGACGCGTCGTGGACTTCGGCCACATCCACGTCGTCGGGGCCGACGCCGGCCTGTTCGTAGGCGCGGTTCGCCGCGACCCGGCCGAGATGGTTGTCGAAATCGTCCGGGTGGCGGTCCGAGCCGCTCACCAGCGCCGTGCCGAGCACCTTCACCGCCCGGTCCCTGTCGAACCGGGCCAGCGCGTCGTCGGTGCAGATCACAAGCGCGCCCGCACCGTCGGACAGCGGCGCGCACATGGCGCGGGTCAGCGGCCACGAGATCAGCCGGTCGTTGAGCACGTCCTCGACGCTGAAATCCTTCTGGTACTGTGCCAGCGGGTTCATGGTCGAGTGGAAGTGGCTCTTGGCCGCAGCCGCCGCGATCTGGCGCTGGGTCGTGCCGAAATTCTTCATGTGCTGGCGCGCGAGCGAGGCATAGATGTCCATGAACACGCTGCGGTCGCCGGTGTCCTCATGCGCCTCGGGCGGCAGCTCCAGACCTTCGCCCAGCGCGAGCAGGTTCTTCTCCGTCTCTTCCTGGGTGTGCACGTCCCACCCGCCGCGGAAGGCCTGGAACATGAGCTCGCGTTTCTCCGGGTAGAACATCTTCTCCGTGCCCGCGACCAGCGCGACCTCGGCCATGCCCGCCTTCAGGTAGGCGAAGGCCTGGTTGAGCCCGGTCGAGGAGGAGCAGCAGGCGTTCTCCACGTTCACGATGGGGATGCTCTCGAATCCCATGGAGCGCAGCGAGCACTGGCCGCGCACGGTGTTCTGGCCCTCCATCATCCCCTGGCGGGTGTTGGAGAACCACGCCGCCTCGATGTCGTCCATGGTCGCGCCCGCGTCGGCGAGCGCGGTGTCCACGGCCTCCTTCGTGAGCTGCTTCACCGACTTGTCGGGAAACTTGCCCAGGGGGGTCATGCCGATGCCGACGATGTGGATGTCCGTCATGTGTCCGTTCCCTCGAAATTCGCGGGCGATATTGCCGGTTCCCGCCCGCGCGTGCCAGTCGGGCGGAGCGATTGTTCGCGCTCTGAGACGGCTTGCGGTGTCGATTTCCGTCGCCATCGCCGGTCGCTAGGATACGCCCGCCAGGATAGTGGAAAGGGGATCCCGCCATGACCGCACGCGTTTTCGTCGTCTCGCCCATGGACATCGCCATGCAGATCGTGGCCGACGCCTTCGAGGTGATCTGGCCCGAGGCGAAGGTTATCAACCTGCTGGACGAGTCCCTCTATGCGGACTTCGCGGGCGGCAAGCCGCAGACCGAGGAGACGGGCGAGCGCCTGTCGAAGCTGCTGCACTATGCGGCGGACGCGGGCGCGGACGGCATGATCTTCGCCGGGTCAGTCTTCGGCCGCTGGGTCGAGGCGGCGCGCACCGACATCGACGTGCCCTGCCTGACCTCCTACGAGGCGATGATCGAGGAGGCGTTCGAATGCGGCGACCGGTTCGGGATTCTCGTCACCGCACCGGGTACGCTGAAATGCCTGGTCGAGGACATCGACCGCTATTCGAAGGCCAACGGCCTGAGCTGCACGATCACCGACCGGATCGAGGACGCGGCGCGCCCGGTGATCCTGTCCGGAGACATCGAGACCCACGACCGCATGGTCGCGGACGCGGCGGCGAAGATGACCGACTGCGACTGCCTGATGCTCGGCCAGTTCTCCATGGGCCGCGCCGCGAAGAAGATCGCCGACGTGCCGGGGCGTCCCGTCCTGACCGCGCCGGAGGCCGGCGTGCGAAAGTTGAAGCGGCTGCTGGGGTAGATCTCAAACCGTCACCCCTGCGAAAGCAGGGGTCCATTGACTCAAGCGGTTGCCCGGTCGGGCATCGGCGATAATGGATTCCTGCTTTCGCAGGAATGACGAGCGATGGATCGGTTTCGACAAACCCCCGCTGACCCTCTAGATTTCTCGTCCAGTCTTTCCGGAGCCTTCCATGTCCCAGCCCCGCATCGGTGTCGTCTCGCCCACGGAAGTGGCGTTTCCCACCGTGCGTGCCGCGTTCGAGGAGCTGTGGCCCGACGCGCAGCCGGTCTGCGTGCTCGACCAGTCGCTCTACGCGGACTTCATCAACGCCGACATGACCGTGCCCGAAGTGATGCCGGACGAAGCCTACGAGCGGATCGCGCGGCTGCTGCGCTACGCCGAGGAGAGCGGGGCCGACGCGATCATCTTCTGCGGTTCGGTGTTCGGCCGGCTCGTCGAGGCGGGTCGGGAGGGGATGGGCGTGCCGGTGCTCACCTCCTACGAGGGGATGATCGAGGCGGCCTTCGCCGAGGGCAACAGGCTCGGGATCCTCGCGACGACACCGGGCACGATCAAGTGCCTGTCGGACGACATCGAACGCTACGCCGCGGCCCACGGCCTTGACTACACGATTGCCTCCGGTGTCGCCGAGGGCGCCTTCGAGACCCTGCTCGACGGCGACCGCGACGGCCATGACGACATCGTCGTCGCGTCAGCCGCGCAGATGACCGACTGCGACAGCCTGATGCTCGGCCAGTTCTCCATGGGCCTTGTGCCCCGGAAGATCACGCCCGTCCCGGGGCGGCCGGTCTTCACCGCGCCCGAGACGGCGGTCGCGAAGCTCAAGTCGATGCTGGCCTGACGATGGCCGCGCCGTCCCGCGCCGGCCTGCAGATGACGCCGTTCGAGTGGTTCCTGCTCGTCGTCCTCGGCGCGACCTGGGGCGGCACCTTCTTCTTCAACGCGATCGCGCTGCCCGAGGTGCCGCCGCTGGTGGTGATCGTGATCCGGGTCGCCATCGCGTCGCTGATCCTCTGGGGGGTCGTGTTCGCGTTCGGTGTGCCGGTCCCGCGTGGCTGGTCCGCCTGGCGGACGATCACGATCATGTCGGCGTTCAACTCCGCCCTGCCGTTCTTCCTGATCGCATGGGGCCAGCTGCACATCGCGAGCGGCCTTGCCGCGATCCTGATCGCCACGAGCCCGCTCTATGCGGTGGTGCTCGCTCATTTCTGGACCGACGACGAGCGCATGTCGCCGGGCAAGCTCGCGGGCGTCGCGTCGGGCCTTGTCGGGGTCGTGTTCCTGATCGGCCCGGCCGTGCTTGCGGGGATCGGCCAGAACCTGCTGGCGCAGCTGTCGGTTGTCGGCGCGGCGGTCTGCTATGCCATGTCCGCGATCTACGGCCGCCGCTTCGCGCGTCTCAACATCGCACCGACCATGGTCGCGACCGGCCAGATGACCATGACCACGGTGCTGATCCTGCCCTTCGCGCTGGTGTTCTCGCCGCCCTGGGCCATCGCGATGCCGAGCCTCAACGCCTGGGGTGCGATCCTGGGCCTGGCTGTGCTCGCGTCGGCCTTCGCCTACCTGCTCTATTTCCGGATCCTCTCGACGGCGGGCGCAATCAACCTGCTGCTGGTCAACTTCCTGGTGCCGGTCAGCGCGCTGCTGCTCGGGATCTTCATCCTCGGCGAGGCGCTGACGCGCGAGCAGGTCGTCGGCATGGCCTTCATCGCGCTGGGGCTTGCCCTGATCGACGGGCGCCTTCTTGCGCGCTGGCGCGGGGTGCCGGCCGCATGAACGGGAAAACCAGCCTGCGCATGACACCCATGGAGTGGGGGCTGCTGGTCATCCTCTCGGTGCTGTGGGGCGGCGCGTTCTTCCTGATCGAGGTCGCGCTGCGGGGCCTGCCGCCCTTCACGATCATGGTCTTCCGCGTTGCCGGCGCGGCGCTGTTCCTGTGGGCGATCGTGCTGGTGCTGCGCACAGGCCTGCCGCGCGGCTGGGGGCTGTGGGGCGTCCTGACGATCATGGCGGTGTTCAACTCGGCGCTGCCGTTCTCGCTGATCGGCTGGGGCCAGGTCGGGATCACCGGCGGGCTCGCCTCGATCCTGATCTCGATGACGCCGCTCATCGCGGTGATCACGGCGCACTTCTTCACCGACGACGAGCACCTGACACCGCTCAAGGGGCTGGGGATCCTGTCCGGGGTCGTGGGCGCGGCCGTGCTGATCGGGCCTGAGTTCCTGCGCGACATCGGCTCGAACGTGCTGTCCCAGCTCGCCGTTCTCGGCGGGGCGGTGTCCTATTCCATCGCGGCCGTGTTCGGGAAGCGCTTCGGGCGAAAGGACATGTCGCCGATCTCCATCGCGGCGGGGCAGGTGACGATGGCCGTCGTTCTCCTCGTTCCGTTCGTGCTGCTGTTCGACCGGCCCTGGACGCTGCCGTTCCCCGGCCTCGATTCCGTGGCCGCTGTGGCGGGTCTCGCGCTGGGCTCGACCGGGATCGCCTACGTGATCTACTACCGGGTACTCGCGTCGGCGGGCGCGACCAACCTGATGCTGGTCAACTTCCTCGCGCCGGTGAGCGCGCTGCTTCTCGGCATCTTCATCCTCGGCGAGACCCTGACCCGCGAGCAGGTCATCGGCATGGCCTTCATCGCGCTCGGCCTGGTGATGATCGACGGGCGCGTGTTCGGGCGGCGACCGGGGAAGAGCTAACGCGCGAGCGCGCCGTATTTCGACATGCGCGCGAGCCACTTGCGGCGCGCTTCGGGTTTACTGGCCTCGACGGACCCGATGAGGGATTCCCGGATCGGTGCGATCCCTGAGAAGCGGAGGATGTTGCGCTCGAAGGATCGCAGGCTGTGCGCGCCGAACCAGAAGCGGTACGCCAGTGCCGGCATGCCCATCGTCACGACGACCCGCGCCGAGCGCCCGCGGAGCAGCTTCTTCCAGCGATAGCTGTCGTCGAACGCGATGGCGAAGCCGGGCCGGAAGGCCTGTTCGAAGAAACCCTTGAGCATCGCCGGCAGGGTACCCAGCCACAGCGGGTAGATGACGACCAGGTGGTCGGCCCCGGAAATGGCATCCTGCGCGGTGCGGATGTCGTCGGGAACCGGGCTGTCGTTGAACTCGGCGTGGCTGCGCAAAAGCGGAAATTCAAGCGTTGCGACGTCTACGATCGCGACGTCGTGGCCCGCGCTTTCGGCACCGGTGCGGTACGCGTCTGCAAGCGCACGGCAGTAGCGGTCCGGGGACGGATCGGGATGTCCAAGAATGATGACGATGTGGCGCGGCATGCCGGCAGTCCCATGACAACGTGCCGCCATGTTTTGCAGTCGGGCGCTCCGGCGCCATGATCTGCGTCAAACGGACGGGTGCCGTTCTAGCCGTCCTCGAACCGCCGGACCGCAAAGGCGTCGCCGTCGCGCGCGACCCTGCAGATCGAGTAGGGGTCCGGGAAGTGCGCGGGCATCAGCGCGTGGCCGAATTCAGCGGCCTCTTCCAGGAGCTTGCGCCGGGTGGCACGCGCGGCGTCCTGGTCCTCGCAGGCGTAGGTGTTCACGTCCGGGTAGGCCATCTCCAGCGGCGAGTGCATGATGTCGCCGCAGAAGATGCCGGTCTCGTTGCGGCTGGTGGCGCGTACGCTGCAATGGCCCAGCGTGTGGCCGAAGGACGCCTCGATGGTCAGCGCGTCGTCGATCTCGTGGCCGTCCTCGACCATCACCGCCTGTCCGGCGGCGACGACCGGCGCGACGCTGTCGTCCCAGCAGCTCCCCTGCAGCGCCAGCGGCGGCAGGGTGCGCGTCTCGGGGTTCCAGTTGTCGTATTCGCGCCTGTGGATCAGGTATTTCGCGTTCGGGAAGGTCGGCGTCCATGCCCCGCTGTCCATCGCCGTGAACCAGCCGATATGGTCCACGTGCAGGTGGGAGCAGAACACGTAGTCGATCTCCTCCGGGCTGACGCCGGCGGCGCGAAGCCTGTCGAGCCACGGTGTCTCCAGTTCGTGGACGCGCGGGTATTCGGGCCGGTTCTTGTGGTTGCCGCCGCAGGCCTCGACCAGCACCGTGTGCCGGCCTGTGCGCACGACCCATCCGTGCAGGCTGAGGACGAGCTTTTCCGTGTCCGCCTCGAGAAATGTCGGCGCGAGCCATTCGAGGTTGCGTTCGATGGCATCGTCCGGAAGGCCCGGCAGCAGATAGCGCGCGTCGATCGCCGGGCCGCTCATCTCGTCGATGCGCTCGAGCCGGATGTCGCCGATGGCGAACGACGTTGTCACGGGCCTAGCCTTCCTCGATGGGATTCACCAGCACGCCGACCTTCTCGATGTGGATCTCGCAGGTGTCGCCGGGCTGCATGAAGACCTGCGGTTCGCGCGACTGGCCGACGCCCGACGGCGTGCCGGACGCGATGACGTCGCCCGGCTGCAGTTCGGATATGTGCGAGACGTAGGAGATGACGGTCGCAACGTCGAAGATCATGTCCTTCGTGTTCGCGCTCTGCAGCGTCTCGCCGTTCAGCACCGTCGAGATGTCGAGCACCTGCGGGTCTGGGATCTCGTCGGCGGTGACCATCCACGGGCCGAAGCCGCCGGTGCCCTGGAAGTTCTTGCCCGGGACGACCTGTGCCGTGTGGTACTGCCAGTCGCGCGCGCTGCCTTCGTTGAAGCAGGAATAGCCGACCACATGGTCGAGCGCGTCCTCCTTGGAGATATAGCGCCCCGGCTTGCCGATGATGACGGCGAGTTCGCACTCATAGTCCAGCTTGTTCACGACGGGCGACTTCATCAGCGGCTGATTATGGCCCACAAGCGTGTCTGCGTAGCGGCCGAAGATCATCGGGTGTTCCGACCTGGAGCGCGGAAGGCCGGCGTCGATCGCCTCCTGCAGGTGGTCCATGTAGTTCACGCCGACGCACCAGATGTGCATCGGGTCGGGGATGACCGGCAGGAAAGTCACGTCGGCGAGCGCGTGGTCGGCCGCGGCGTCCGCATGGGCGGACATGTCCCCGATCCGGCCGTCGGCAATCAGCCCGCGCAGCGAGGTCACGCCGGCATGTTCGGTCAGGTCGACCACGCCCTTGTCATTGGCCAGTCCCACGCGCGGACCGTTGCCGGCGTCGAAGGTCAGAAGTTTCATGATGTCTCTCCCAATTCGGCGCGGAGTATCGCAAGTCCGGCGTCCCGGCGCGAGAGGGAAGGGGCGCGCTTCGGTCTTCCGGCTCGTCAGCTCTCCAGCACCTCGCGCGCCTTCGCGACGATGCGAGCCGGCGTGACGCGGTACTCGTTTTCCATCGGCTCGGCGTAGGGCACCGGCATCCGCGGCGCGCCGATGCGGCGGACATGGGTCTCGAGCGCGCTCGCGCAGGCCTCGGTCACATCCGCCATGATTTCGGCCGCGAACCCGCCGACCTGGACGGCCTCCTGCGCGACCAGCAGTCTTCCGGTCTTGCCCACCGATGCGTAGACAGCCGCCTTGTCCCAGGGCCACAGGGTGCGCAGGTCGATGACCTCCACCGACACGCCGTCGCCCGCCAGGGCCTCGGCGGCCTCTTCGGCCAGACGGGCCATCCGCGACCAGCTCACGATGGTCAGATCCGAGCCTTCGCGCACGATGCTTGCCTTTCCGAGGGGAACCACGCCCTCGTCGTCGGGCACCTCGCCGGTCGCGCCCCAAAGATCCTTGTGCTCCATGAACACCACCGGGTCATCGGAGCGGATTGCGGATTTCAGCAGCCCGCGTCCGTCGGCGGGCGTGCCCGGTGCGACGACGACAAGCCCCGGCGTGTGGACGTACCAGGCCTCGGTGGACTGGGAATGCTGGGCCGCCGCGCCCTTGCGCACGCCGATCGCCTGCCGGACCACCAGCGGGACCCGTGCCTGCCCGCCGAACATGTAGCGGATCTTCGCGGCCTGGTTGACCAGTTCGTCCACCGCGCACATGCCGAAATCGGCCATCCGCAGGTCGGCGACAGGCCGCGTGCCCGCGACGGCCGCGCCGACCGCCGCGCCCATGATCGTGTTCTCCGAGATCGGCGTGTTGACGATGCGCTTCGGCCCGAACTCGTCGATCAGGCCGAGATACTGGTTGGCGCTCGTGCCGCCATGTGCGGTCGACAGGTCTTCGCCCAGCGCCCAGACCAGCGGATCGCGCCGCATCTCCTCGGCCAGGCCCTCGCGAACGGCGTCCTGGAACATCATCTCGGTCATGATGCGCCTCCGGGCATGCGCAGATTCTCGGGCCAGATCTCGGGCGGGCCGAGATCCTGAACGTCCTGATAGGCGAGGCTGGCGTCGGGAAAGGGGGCGGCCTTGGCCGCTTCGACGGCGGCGTCGATGCGCGCATAGGCCGCGTCGCGGGCCGCGGCGATGTCGTCTTCCGCGATCCCCTCTTCGGCCAGCCAGGCGGCGCACGCGCCGAGCGGTTCGCGTTTCCAGTTTTCCTCGGTTTCCCCCTCGGCGCGGTAGAGCAGCTTGTCGCGCGAGATGTGTCCCTTCACGCGATAGGTGCGGGCGTGCAAAAATTGCGGGCCCTTGCCGCCGCGCACCGCGCCGATCGCTTCGGCTGCGACCGCGTCGACCGCGACAAGATCGTTTCCGTCGACGTCGAAGGTCGGCATGCCGAACGCCTGGGCGCGCGCGACCGGGCCTTCGCCCGCCGTCACGCTCCTGGTCAGGGTCGAGGAGGCGTAGGTGTTGTTCTCGCAGACGAACAGGATCGGCAGCTCGTAGACCATCGCCCAGTTAAGCGCCTCGTAGAACGGCCCGCGGTTGGTCGTGCCGTCGCCGACGAAGACCGCGACAATCGCGTCCTCGCCCTTGAGCGCGATGGCCTGCGCCGCGCCGACACCCATCGTCAGCCCGTCGGCGAGCACGCCGTTTGCGCCCAGCATCCCGACCGAAAAATCGGCGATGTGCATGGAGCCGCCCTTGGCCCCGCTGGTGCCGCCCACGCGGCCCATCAGCTCCTTCATCATGGCCTCGGGGTCCGCACCCTTGGCGATGGAATGCCCGTGCCCCCGGTGGTTCGACAGAATGTAATCGGTGTCGCGCAGGTTCGCGCACACGCCGGTTCCGACTGCCTCCTGGCCGATATACTGGTGGATCGAACCGTTCACCAGGCCGGCATCGAATGCCTCTTCGGCCCGCTCCTCGAAGGCCCGGATGAGACACATGGTCTCGTAAAGCTGGAGTATGCGGGCGGGTTCGTTGCGATTCTGTTCGGACATGGTCTTTCTCCCGCTAGGCAATCCGGTCGCCCTTCTTGATGGGTGCCGTGCGGCTGTCGACGCCGGGCAGCATCTTGCCCGCATCGCGGGTCACGACCACGTCGATGACGTTAGGCTTGTCGCGGTTGTCCAGCGCGGTGCGGTAGGCGTCGGCAAGCTCGTCCGGGTGTTCGACGCGGATGCCCCGGCAGCCCAGCGATTCCGCGATGCTTGCGTAGTTCAGGTCGGACAGGTCGGCCGACTGGTAGCGCCCGCCGAACATCGCGTGCTGCAGCGCCTTGATGTAGCCCGACGCCGCATTGTTCACGACCAGCACCGTCACCGGGACATTGAGCCGCGCCGCGGTCTCGAGATCGCCTAGCGTCATGTTCAGGCCGCCGTCGCCGGTGAGCGCGAACACGGGGCTGTCCGGGGCGGCGAGCTGCGCACCGATACCGCCCGACACGCCGTAGCCGATGGACGCCATGCCCCGGTCGGGGATGTAGCCGCGCCCGGCCTTCTTGGTGTCGTAGATCAGCCCCGTCCAGTGGGCCGCGAAGCCGCCGTCGGCAACGAGGATCGCGTCCTCGGGCAGCACGTTGTTCAGTTCATGGACCATGCGCGCCATGTTCACCGGCACCTCGTCGGAGGTGAGCCGGGCGTCGACCTCCTTGCGCCATTTCTCCTTGCCGGCCCGGATGTCCGCGATGAAGTCCGCGCGGGCGTTGCGGCGCTTCTCCGCGCCGTCGGCCAGCGCAGCGCGCAGGTCGGCGAGGCCCTCGCGGGCATCGCCGCACAGCGCGATGTCGGTCCTGGCCCAGCGGCCGATCTCCTCGGGCAGGATGTCGAGGTGGATGATCGGGATGCCCGGGCGCGGCACCGTGTAGCGCTTGGTCGCGATCTCGCCGAGCTTGCAGCCGACGACGAGGATCGCGTCGGCGTTCTCGAGCACGTCGTTGGCCGTGCGTGAGTAGCGCCCGAACAGGCCGAGCGAGAGTTCGTGGACGCAGGCGATCGCGCCCTTGCCGGACAGCGTGTG
>JAEPNS010000082.1 GCA_017643325.1 Alphaproteobacteria bacterium
CCAGTCCGTGCGGCACATGCTGGTCGATGCAAAGACCAAACTTCATGCATGCCGCCTGATGACCTACCACGCCGCCTGGCTGCTGGACGAAAAGAAACCGGCATCGGTCGAGACCTCGATGGCGAAACTCTATGTCAGCGACACGGCGAAGGAGATCGTGCTCGCGTGCCAGCAGGTGATGGGCGCCTATGGTTACATCAAGGAGTTCGACATGGAGCGCTATGTGCGCGAGGCGCTGCTGATGCCGATCATCGGCGGGTCGTCGGCGATCCAGAAGAACAACATCGCCAACCGGCTGCGGCTGGCACGCGAATAGGAGAGCGGGATGCGCGACGATGTCAGCGGCTGGAAGACGCGCCTGACCGACGAGCTCATCGCGGAGAACACGGCCAGCGGGATCTGGCGCAACCTGACCCTCGCAGACCAGCTCGACGACGTGCTCGCGAAGTCCCCCGACAGGGTGCTGTTCATCGAGGGCGGCCGAGCCGTCACGGCCTCCGCGATTTCAAGGGACGCGCGGGCACTGGCCAGTGCACTGCAGGGCCGAGGGCTGCGCGCAGGCGATGTGGTCAGTTTCGAACTGCCGAACTGGCCGGAGACTGTCGTGATCGACCTGGCCTGCGCGATGCTCGGCCTCGTCTGCAACCCGATCATTCCGATCTACCGCGACGCCGAGGTGACCTACATCCTTCGCGATGCCGGCGCCAAGGTGTTCTTCATCCCCACGACGTTCCGGAAGTTCGACTATGCGGATATGGTCGCGCGACACCGTGACGAGCTCCCGGACCTCGAGCATGTCGTCACGGTTCGCGGCTCGGCCGATGGTGCAGACCGGTTCGAGGACCTGCTCGCCGAAGGCGACCCCGAGGGGCTCGTTCGTCCGGAGGTAGACCCCAACGCGGTCAAGCTGATCATGTATACCTCGGGCACCACGGGACGGCCCAAGGGCGTGCTCCACAGCCACAACACGATCGACACCGAGATCCAGGCGATCTCGAGATTTCTCGCGCTCGACGAAAACGATGTCATCCTCATGCCGTCGCCCGTCTCGCATATCACCGGATACCTCTACGGCATCCAGATGCCGTTCACGCTCGACGCCCCGGCCGTGTTCATGGAAACGTGGAACGCCGAGGCGGCCGCGGACCTGATCGACGAACATGGCGTGACGTTCACGATCGCTGCGACGGTCTTTCTGCAGGAACTGACGGATTTTGCGCGCCGGAACAGCCGATCGCTGCCATCGCTGCGCTTCTTCCCGTCGGGGGGTGCGCCGGTGCCGCCGGAGGTGATCTACAACGCCCACAAGGCGTTCGAGCGGTGCGTGTGCTCACGCGTCTATGGCTCGACGGAGGCGCCCACGGTGACCCTCGGCGTCAACAGCCGCGAAGAGGAGAAGCTGGGCGCGACGACCGAAGGGCTGATCGTCGGGCACGAGGTGAGGATCGTCGATCCCGCCGACGGGCGCGAGCTGGGGGTCGGCGAGGAGGGGGAGATCCTGACGCGCGGCCCGGAAATGTGCCTCGGTTACGCCGCCGAAGACCACAACGCGGATGCGTTCGAGGCCGACGGATTCTTCCACACCGGCGATCTGGCAATGATGACGGACGAGGGGGCGCTCGTGATCACCGGCCGGTCGAAAGACCTCATCATCCGCGGCGGCGAGAACATCTCCCCACGCGAGATCGAGGACGCGCTGCACGAACATCCGGCGATCCACGAAGCGGCGGTGGTTGCCATGCCGCACGAGCGCATGGGCGAGACCGGCTGCGCCTATGTGGTTCTGGAAGACGGCGCGTCGCTGTCGTTCGAAGACATGGTCGCGTTTCTCGACGGCACCGGGATGGCCCGGCAGAAATATCCCGAGCATCTGGAGATCATCGAGGAGTTCCCGCGCACGGCGGCCGGCAAGATTCGAAAGAACGTGCTGCGCGACCGGATAGTCGAACAGCTAAGCTCGCGCGAAGGTTGACAGGACCTCGGCGAGCGAACACGCTGAAATTCAAGCAAGTGGTTGTTTCACATAGATGAAAACAGACCGAACCTGAGGGGGAGAACGCCCATGCAAACGCGCGACGTAGAATTCAATTCCTGCGGCGACACCATCCGCGGCACCTTGTACATGCCCGACGGCGCGACGAATCCGCCGCTCGTCATCATGGCCGGCGGCTGGTGCTACGTGAAAGAGATCGTCATGCCGTACTACGCCGACGATTTCGTCGAGATCGGATGCGCCTGTCTCGTGTTCGACTACCGCCGGTTCGGGGCGAGCGACGGCGAGCCGCGCCAGCACATCAATCCGTGGGACCAGATCGAGGATTACCGCAACGCGGTGTCCTACGCGAAGACGCTCGACAATATCGACACCGACCGGATCGGGGTGTGGGGAATTTCCTACTCGGGCGGCCATGCGATCTGCGTCGCCGCGCTCGACAGCCGGGTGAAGTTCGCGATGTCGGTGGTGCCGGTCGTGGACGGTTTCCCGACCATGCGCCGCTGTCACGGCGAGCGGAAATTCGCGGCGCTGCAGAAGCTGATCCTCGAGGATCGCGAACGGCGCCAGGCGGGAGAGCCGAGCCAGATGATCGCCATGTCCACGACCGATCCGGACAATGTCGTGAGCGCGTGGCCGTTCCCGCATGTCTGCACGATCTTCAACGACATCAAGGAGCGCGAGGCGCCGCTGCACGTCCACGAGAACACGATCGAGTCCGTGGAACTCCTGATGCAGTACGACGTGATGCCGTATGCCAAGCGCGTCTACGAGACGCCCTACATGATGGCGATTGCCAAGGGTGACAACATCACCTCGGCCGATCTCGAGATCGATGTCTACAACGCGATCCCGTGCCCGAACAAGGAGCTCGCGATCGTCGAGGGCGTGGACCATATGAGCCTGTACTCGAACAACGACCATCTGGCCAAGGTGTCGGGTGCGCAGGCCGAATGGCTTCGCAACCTGCTCTTCGGGCCAGAAGCGCTGCTCGCGCAGGCCGCCGAGTAGGAGGTCCGAGGGACATTTTCGGACGCGGGGGCGGGTCTTCGATCCGCCCCCGTTTCGTTACGGGGTCAGACGTCGAGGCGCATTTCCGGCATGCGCGGATCTTAGTCGCGGCGCTGCAGGTCTGTCGAGAACACGGTCGCGCAGCCCGGGCAGGCATATTCGCGCAAGACGACATCGCTTTCCGCGCGCCACGTGTTCACCGGCGAGAGCTGCTCGATCTCGCGTTCGATCAGCAATGCGTGCTTGCGCGGATCGTCGGATGCGCGGCCGAACGCGTGGCCGCATTCCCGGCATCCAAGGACCGGTCCGTCGGACCCTTCGCGCACAGCGAGAATCTCGCCGACGCGAAACAGTTCCCTCCCGTCGAAGGGCATCTTGCCGTGTGCGCCCTCCGGCAGAGTGCCGCCGGCCCTTCGTGCGGCCCGAATGTCATCGCGGCACGCCTGGGTCGCGTCCGCGTCCGGCCTGGTGAAATTGTCGAGGACGACCCCGTAGAGTCGCCGGGCCTCTTCGTTCGTGCACAAGCCCTGCCGCACGTCCCGGGCCGTCAGTTCGGGATCGCGCCGAAGCGGGTCGCCATAGCCGCCGCCGCCGGTGCACAGGCAAAGCCAGGCGTCATCCGGGGTCAGCGTGCGTACGTCCTTCGCCTCGACGATGTCGATTTCGCCCGGTTCGAGGCCCTCGAGCCGCGTTGGAACGCGCCCGCCGGCGAATGCGTCCCGTATGCCGGCGTCGTGGAGCACCACGTTGCGCTGGATGCTGCCCGGAAGACCGCCTGCCACGCCCTTGGTTTCCATATGTGCGCAGCCGGTCGAAAACAGGACGGCCTCCATAGGCGCATCAGTTCCGTGCGGCACCAGCATGTATTCCAGCCCCACGCCGCCACGGAACTGACCGGCGCCGGCCGTCTCCTCGCGCTCGCGGCGATAGACGTAGAGCATCGGGACCAGGCTCTCGATCCTCTCGACGTTGGGAATGCCGTAGGCCGGGGCAATGAAGTTGCCGCACGTGTCGATGCCGTCGCCGAAGGAACGTGCGCCCCCGCCGCCGACGGAATCCGTGAACAGGTTCACGAACGGACGGTCGTCGCCGTGACGTCCGGCGATCACCGACATGTTGACCCCGCCGTACCCAAGCGCGATGACCTCCTCGCGCAGCGCGTCGGTGCCGCAGCCGTACATGCGTGCCATCGCCTCCCACACGAGATTGCCCGTGGACTGGCAGGCGTTGACCGTTGCCATGCTGGTGCCGGCAGGAAACAGCGCGTTGTTGATCGTGCCTTCCTGGGAAACGATGTCGATGCAGCGCATGACGGCGCCGTGCGACCACGGAATGTCATAGCAGAGCAGGGGGAAGGCCACCTGCAGAATGCCGCCGACAAGGCCGGACCACGCGCAGTTGATCGTGCCGGGCGCCTGCGGGTCCGTGCCGCTGAAGTCGAAGGTCAGTTGGTCTCCCGACTTGGTCAGCGCCAGGCGAAGCCTGTAGAGGCGGTTGGCCAGTCCGTCGTGATCGAGAAAGGCGTTGGCGTACCAGGTGCCGTCCGGTAGCTCGGAGAGGCGCTGGCGTATCGAGCGTTCGACATAGTCGAGAATCTTCTGCTGCACGGCAAGGAACGTATCGCGACCGTATTCGTCGATAATTTCGCGCAATCGCTCGCCGGTCATGTTCTGGGCCGCGATCTTCGCGCGCAGGTTCAGCGCGTTCATCTCGGGCGTGCGCGAATTTCGAAGAAAGGTCGTTTCGACATCCTTCCGCACGACACCCTTGTCCACGATCTTCACGGGCGGGGTCAGCGGGACTTCCTGGTATGCATCGCGCGCGCCTACGCACCAGCTTCCGGGACGCGACCCGCCCATGTCGATTTCGTGGACCACGACCCCGGTCCAGGCGACGCGCACCCCGTCGTGGAAGACCGGCATGACGACAGCCGCGTCCATCGCGTGCAGAGCGCCGTACCAGGGATCGCTCGTCATGAACGCATCACCGTCGTGGATATTGTCGTCGCCGAACATCCGGATAACGTTCTGGACGACGACGTCGAGCGCGGACGCCTGCCGCACCACGAATACGCCGGTGTACAAGCCCTGACCGTCGGGCGTAAGGATGGCGACGTTGAAATCGCCCGATTCATAGACAGAGGGCGCGCCGGAAATCCGTCCCACCATGAGCGCCATCTCGTCATTCAGCTCCCACAGCCGGTGGCGCAGCACCTCGAAGGTGACGATATCGACCTCGGGTTCCTGTCTAGTCATGACGCGGATTCCAGGGACCGGGTTTCACGCGCGGGCACGTCTTCTATTGTCACGACCAGACCACCGTGTTCATCGACCTTGATTCTCGTGTCCGGAGGGACGACGACGGTATCGCCGAACCGCTGGACGATCGCCGGGCCCGCGATTTCCTGTCCGACCCGCACGCGGTCGCCGGCGTGGATCGCCGTCTCCGTGAATCCGCCGGACGAGCCGAAGTGCACCTGGCGTGTTCCGATCTGCGAATCGGCTTCGCCGCCGGTCTTGCGGCGGTCTGTCAAGTCGGGCCGTTCGAGGGCGAGCGTGCCGACGACGCGGAAGTTGACCAGTTCGATCCCCGCTTCGGGATAGGCGCTGTTGCGGCCATAGGTGCGTTCGTAGGTCTCGATAAAGGTCTCGCAAAGCGTCTCGATGTCTGCGGGCGTGACGGGATGCTCCGGAAGATCGATCTCGAGCTGGTGGACCTGAAGACGAAACCGCATTTCCACCGCACGACGGAGCCGGACCTGCGATGCGTCGAGCCCCTCTGCCGAGAAACGCGCGATCGCCTGCGCGGCCAGAGAATCGAGCAGTTCGTTGAGGTCCGTTAATTCTGCCTCCGAAAGTGGCGGGGAGGTGACGGCCGTCCGTTCCTCCGAAAAGACGAGGTCGGTTGTCAGCATGCCGAGTGCGGAGAACATTCCGGAATCGGCGGGTATGTAGGCTGTCCGCGCACCGATCTGGCGGGCGATGAAGGGCGCAAAGACGGGGCCAGCGCCGCCGTATGCGAACACCGTGAACCCCCTGGGGTCGAGGCCGCGTTCCACGGTGACCTTGCGCATAAGATCCGCCATTTGTGCGCTGGAAATTTCGGCGATGCCGGCTGCGAGTTCTTCGACGCTCATCCCGAGAGGCTCGGCGACACTCGCCAGCGCACTCTCTGCGGCCGATTTGTCGAGTGCAACCGTGCCGCCCAGCGGGTGATCGGGATCGAGGTAGCCAAGGACGATATGCGCATCGGTCACGGTCGGCGACGTGCCGCCGCGTCCGTAGCAGGCCGGACCCGGGACCGCTCCGGCACTGTGAGGTCCCACGCGCAGTGTTCCTCCAGCGTCGATCCACGCGATCGATCCGCCGCCTGCGCCGATCGATTTCACGTAGATCTTGGGGGTCAGGTAGGCGTACCGGTCGATCACGGGTAGCGGGTCGAACTGGACCCTGTTGTCGAAGATCAGGCCGACATCGAAGGTTGTGCCGCCGACGTCTGCGCAGACGATATTTTTTTCGCCGATCAGATCGGTGAAATGTCGGCCGCCCAATACGCCGCCGGCCGGGCCGGAATCGACGGTGAGCAATGGACGGTTGCGAACCGCATCGACAGTTGAAAGGCCGCCATGCGTCTGCATGACCAGCAGCGGACATGCCATGCCGAAGTCGCTCAGCAGGTCTTCGAGGCGCTTCAGATAGTCGCCGACGGTCGGTCCGATATAGGAATTGAAGATCGTCGAGACCGCGCGTTCGTATTCGCCGATCAGCGGCGCGACCTCGCTCGAGACAGACAGATAGATCTCCGGATGCTTCTGTCGGACGAGGGCGGCGATCCGTTCTTCATGTTCGGGATGGGCAAAGGACCACAGGAGACACACCGCCAGCGCTTTGATTCCGTCGGCCACGAGCGCATCCACGTCGCGTTCCACCTGCTCCAGATCGAGCGGCACCACGACGTTGCCGCCGGAATCGATACGTTCGGTGACGGCGCGAATATCCTCGCGTGCAACGATGGGCGGGTCCGCCTTCGCCAGGTGCGTGATGTGGGTCTTCTCTCGCTCCGAAAGCCCGGTGATCTTCTGTTTTACCCGCCCGATGGTCACCGTCTGTTCGTGACCGCGAGTCATCAGGAGGCCGGTCCGCGCGCCACGCCGCTGGGCCAGTGCGTTGGTCCCGACCGTGGTGCCGTGAACGAAGGCGACGGTGCGCGAAAGCAGGCCATGCAGGTCCGTCGCAGCGTGGTCGGCGGCGATTTCGAGGCAGTCGATCACGCCCTGCGCCGGATCATCCGGGGTGGTCAGGGATTTCGTGGTCAGTCGATGGCCGCCTTCGCTGACGATGACGCAATCGGTAAACGTTCCGCCGATGTCGATGCCAACGCGAATTCGCGCGTCTTGTTCGAGATGCTCCATCGCCGGCATTTGTTCAGAACTGGTTTGCGCGAGTCAATTCCGATCCGGCATCCGTGGAGGGTCTGCACGAGTATCGTGAGGCCTGTGAAGCTTGACGGTTTGTGGTCGCCTGATCAGGATGTTTTCCGAAGAAAAGCCGCTAAATATTCACATATGAGAAACACAACGATGGCGGCAAAACGGGAACGGAGGAAACACATGGCATCCCGAAAAGTCTCTGGAGCGGCCGCTTTGGCGATTGCGACTGCGGTCGGTGCGACGGTTGCGGCTTCTACGCCGGCAGCGGCGCAGGAAACGATCACCCTCACGGCAATTTCCGGTTATCCGCCGGTCGCCTCATGGGTGAAGGCGCTGGTCGAAGTCTACATGCCCACCGTGAATGCGGAGCTGGCGAAGACCGGGAACTACAAGATCAGCTGGAACGAAGGCGTCAGCGGTCAGATCGTCAAGCCGCGTGGCGAACTGGAGGGAATCGAGACCGGTCTCGGCGATCTGGGGACCGTCGTCACCGCGTTTCATCCGGACAAGATTCCGCTCTACAAGTTGACCTTCGTTACACCGTTCGTCTCGAGCGACCTGGGACTGGTCGTGAAGACTATCGACCAGCTCGAGCAGCAGATTCCGGCCTTCGCCAAGGGCTGGGAGAAGTTCAACCAAGTCAACCTCGTCAATACCGGCGCCGTTGACGACTACATGGTGCTGTCGAAGGACAAAATCACTTCGCTCGACGACTTCAGTGGAAAGAAGCTCGGCGCAGCCGGTGCGAATCTTCCCTGGGTGACCGCGTTGGGCGCGGCGGGTGTGCAGACGAACCTCGCCGACGCCTACAACAGCATGACCACGGGCATCTACGAGGGCGGCATCTTCTGGGCTGAAGCGGCTGGCGGTTTCAAGCTGTGCGAGCCGGCGCCGTTCTTCCTGGATGGCAACCTCGGCGCCGTGCAGTCCCACAATATCTCGGTCAACAGCGATGTCTGGGAAGGGCTGCCGGAAGAAGTGCGCAATGCGCTCAAGGCAGCGTCCGCGGCGCACCAGCAAGCGGCGACCGATTTTGTGGTGAACGGTGCGTCGAAGGGCATTGAGCGGTGCAAGAAGGAGTTTGGCTCCGAAGTGACCGTGCTGTCGCCGGAAGACCGCACCAAGTGGGCGATGGCGCTCGACAATGCCGCCAAGGAATGGGCAGAGGATCTCGAAGGCCAGGGAATCCCGGGCAAGCAGGTTCTGAGCGCATACATGGACGCGATGCGTGCGGCCAACCAGCCGATCGAGCGTCACTGGGACCGCGAATAGCGACGACAAAAACGGAAGGTGGAAGCGTGAACGGATGCCTGACGCTCACGCTTCCACTTTAATTTCGCATGTCGAGTGCATCACGAAATCTCGATGGACCGGAGCGCCGCGTTGCTGGAACCCGGTATTCGAACTATAAAAGTTCTTGGGAGTACGAAAAAACGGACAGGGAGGAATACGTGTCCAAAAAAATCTCTAAGACCACGACTCTGGCGATTGCCGCCGCTGCGACGGCGACCGTCGCCGCCACGGCGCCGGCCAGTTCGCAGGAAGTTATCAACCTGACGGCGATTTCCGGCTATCCGCCGCCTGCGACCTGGATCGGTTCGCTCGTCGATGCGTATATGCCGGCTGTTGACGCCGAGCTCGCGAAGACCGGCAACTACAAGATCGAGTGGAACAAGGGCATCAGCGGCCAGATCGTGAAGCCGCGCGGCGAGCTCGAAGGTGTCGAGACGGGTCTCGGCGACATGGGCGTCATCGTGACGGCATTCCACGCCGACAAGGTTCCGCTCTACGATGTCTCGTTCAAGACGCCGTTCACGTCGAACGACATCGCGCTGATCTCGGCGACCACACAGAAGATGGTCAACACCTTCCCGCAGTATGCGTCGACCTGGATCAACGAGTTCAACCAGATCGCGCTTGCTCCAACCGGCGCGGTCGACAACTACATGCTGTGGTCCGCCAAGAAGATCACGAACCTTGACCAGGTGAAGGGTCTCAAGGTCGGCGCGGCAGGCCCGAACCTTCCGTGGGTGCTCGCGATCGGCGCCGCCGGCGTGCAGACCAACCTTGCGGACGCCTATAACAGCCTGACCACGGGCATCTACGAAGCCATGATCGTGTGGCGTCAGGGTGCCGGTGCGTTCAAGCTTTGCGAACCGGCTCCGTTTGCCTATGACGCCACCCTCGGCGGCGTGAACGGCTTCTCGCTGAACTACAACAAGGACGTCTGGGAGACGCTCCCGGAGGAAGTCCAGCTCGCCGCGCAGGCCGCCACCAAGGCCTGGGTCACCGAGAACGTGAAGCGCGTGAACGACGGTGCGAAGTCCGGTCTCGCCCGGTGCGAGAAGGAATTTGGCACAGAGGTGACCGAAGCCTCCACCGAACAGCGCAACGCCTGGGCCATGGCCCTGCCGCCGCTCGGCAAGCAGTGGGCCGAGGAGCGCAATGCTGCCGGCCAGCCGGGCACGGAAATCCTGAAGGCTTGGATGGACGAAATGCGGGCGAACAATCAGCCCATCGCTCGTCACTGGGACCGCGACTAGTCGCCTCGGCGATCGGTCTCTTCTCATGATTTCCAACTCGTGAAAGGGAGGGGAGCCGTCGCAAGACGGCTCCCCGACTTGCATTGAGCGCAATCCTCGCACCTCTGGACGCTCTCCGTCGTCTCTTCGACTGGATCGTCCTCGTCAGCAACGCCGTGGCGTCGGGATGGATCTTCGTCCTGATGCTTCTGGTGACCGTGGATATCACCATGCGGTTCGTATTCGGCGCACCGATCAGCGGTGTGACGGAAATCGTCGAGATATCCATCGTCACGATCCTCTATCTGCAGCTTGCGCATACCCTGAAGGTCGGGCGCATCACGCGGTCGGATGCCTTCTACGGGCGTATCCTTGCGAAGTGGCCGGTGTTCGGAAACTTCCTTGGAATTCTTTTTCACCTTGCCGGTGTCGGCCTGATGATCGCGATCGTGGTCGGTGGCTGGCCGAAGTGGATCCAGGCCTATGACGGCGGCCATTTCGTCGGCAACACGGGTGTGTTCACCTTCCCCGAATGGCCGCAGCGGCTCGTGCTGGTCGTTGGCTGCGCCATGCTGGGCCTGCAGTTCGCGCTGATGGCGCTGGACAACGTGCGCGGGATGATGGGACTGCCTCCGCTTGAACATGAGGCGGCGATCGATATCGAGGTGGAAGCGGTCGAGGAGTCCCAGAAATGAGTGGCTTCGAGATCGGTATTGTTTCCATCATCGCGATGCTGCTGCTGATCTATATCGGCATGCACGTTCCCGTGGTCCTTGCCCTCATCTCCTTCG
>JAEPNS010000083.1 GCA_017643325.1 Alphaproteobacteria bacterium
CCGCGCCGGAGGATTGCTGGGCGGCGCTCCAGTGGACAGCCGCGAATGCGGAAAGCCTGGGTGGCGATCCGCGACGCATTGCTGTCGGCGGCGAGAGCGCGGGCGGCAATCTGGCGGCAGGGCTCGCGATTCGCGCACGCGACGAGAACGGACCGAGGCTGGCCGCGCAGGTGCTGGTCTACCCGCTGACCGACATGTTCTTTGAGCGCGAGGTACCGTCCTACGCGCTCGCCGACGAGGACTACTTTCTTACACGCGAGCAGATGCGCTGGTACCGGGAGTGCTACACACCGGGGATGACGGGCACCCTCGATCCCTTGCTCTCGCCCTGTATGGCGGACGACCTGTCCGGCCTGCCGCCCGCGCAGATCGTGACGGCCGAGTTCGACCCGCTGCGCGACGACGGCAAGACGTTCGGCGAACAGCTTGCCGCGGCCGGGGTCCCTGTCGAATATGCCTGCATGGCCGGAATGATCCACGGCTACTGGCACTACGGGAAGCTGATTGACGCTTCGCGCGAAGCGCTCGAGCTCTCCGTCGACTACCTGACACGGGCGTTCGCCCACGACTGATGAGGCCACGATGAAGGCAGATGCCATCGACCACGCGGCGACAATCATCGCCGACAACCGTACGGACGGTACACGCCTGGATACGCTCGATGCCGACATCCGGCCGGCGGACCTGCACGACGCCTACGCCGTCCAGGAGCGCCTCAACGAGATCCTCTCCGCACGCGGGCTCGGCGCACGGGCCGGCTACAAGATCGGCTGCACCACGCCTGTGATGCAGGAATACATGAACATCCACGAGCCGGCATTCGGCGAAGTGTTCGCTTCCGCCGTGCACCGCAACCACGCCGAACTCTCCTTCGATGATTATGTCGAGCCGGGTGTCGAGGCCGAGATCGCGGTCTCGCTCGCGCGCGACATTCCGGCGAACGGCGCACCCTATGACCGCGAGAGCGTGCGGGAGTTCATTGCGGCCGCGATGATTTCCATCGAACTGGTGGACGCGCGATACCGCGACTACCGCGACCTCGACACGCCCACGATGGCCGCCGACAACTTCTTCAACGCCGCCGTCGTTCTGGGCGACCCGGTCGAGGACTGGCAGGGAATCGACCTGGCCGGCGCGGAGGCGTCCATCCGTCTCAACGGTGACGCGCTCGGGACGGGCCACGGCTCGCTCATCATGGGCCACCCGCTCGAAGCGCTCGCCTGGCTGGCGAACCGGCTCGCCGAGCGGGGCCGCCATCTGAGGGCCGGCGAATTCGTCACACTCGGCTCCGTGATCGCGACCCACTGGGTCTCAAAGGGTGACCGGATCGATCACGAGATCCCGGGCCTCGGTGCGGTTTCGATTACACTCGCCTGACAAACGTCGGGAATACACGAACAAGGACACGCAGGTCATGAAAAGCTATCAGCTCGTCGCGCCGAATGAACCGCTCGAACTGGTCGAAACCGATACCCCGGAGCCGCAGGGCACCGAGGTTCTGGTCAGAATCACGGCCTGCGGCGTGTGCCATTCCGACCTGCACTTCTGGCACGGTTTCTACGACCTCGGCGACGGCACACAGATGACCTTGGAGGACCGGAACATTTCGCTGCCCTTCACCATGGGCCACGAGCCGGTCGGCGAGGTCGTCGCCTTCGGCCCCGACGCGCAGTCCGACGCCAAGGTCGGCGAGACCTACATGGTGTTTCCGTGGACCGGCTGCGGCGAGTGTCCGCGCTGCGTCGAGGGTGCGGAGCAGGACTGCCCCGACGTCGCCCCGCTGGGCGTTCGTCGACCGGGTGGGTATGCCGACCACATCATCGTACCGCACCCGCGCTACCTCGTGGATATTTCGGGTGTCGATCCGCACTACGCCTGCACACTCGCCTGCGCGGGGATTACCTCCTACAGCGCGATCCGCAAGGCGAAGTCGATCTCGCCCGACGACAAGCTGGTGATCATCGGCGCGGGCGGGGTCGGCCTCACGGGTGTCGGGATTGCGCGCGAGTATATCGCCAACGAGAAAATCGTCGTGGACGTGGACGAGGAGAAGCTCGCCGCCGCACGCGAAGCGGGGGCGGATCACACCATCAACCCGAAGCGCGAGGATGCGCGGGCGGAGATCGCCAGGCTGACCGGCAAGGGCGCAGGCGCGGTCGTGGATTTCGTGGCCTCGACCGAGACCGCGAGCCTCGGCATCGACGTGCTGCGCCGGGGCGGCAGCTACATCGCCGTCGGCCTCTACGGCGGACGGATCGATATCCCCTCGCTGGCGCTGCCCACCCGCGACATCGCCCTGCGCGGCTCCTATGTTGGCAATCTCGGTGAGATGCACGAACTGATGGAGCTGGTGAAGGCCGGCAAGGTCGAGCCGATCCCGGTTGCGTCGCGTCCGATGTCCGAGGTCACGAATACGCTGAAGGACCTCGAAAACGGCAAGATCGTCGGGCGTGTCGTCGTGGTGCCCGAATAGATCCGGCTAGCGCACCAGTTCGGCAATATCCGCCGCCAAGCCCGGCACCCGGGCTTCGGCTTCCACGAGTTCCTCGCGCGGCCACTCGCCGGCACGGGCGCGCGCACCCTGCTGGAGTGCGATCAGGGCCCAGCGGACGTGGGCGAAAACCTCCCAGAACAGCACACGCACGGGATCGGGGACTGGACCGCCCGCAGCGATATAGGCATCGAAAAATGCATCGCGCGTCCCGAGCCCTCCGGCCTCAAGTGCCGCGTTCGGACCGCGCCAGCAGCGCGCGCAGAACCAGCCGATATCCTCGACCGGGTCGCCCGCGCCCGCGAACTCCCAGTCGAGAATCGCGGCCAGACGGCCCGCGCCGACGAGGAAGTTTCCGGTCCGGAAGTCCCGATGGACGAGCGCGTCCCGGATCGGCTCGGGCGCGTTGTCGCGGAGCCAGGCCAGGCCGACCCTGACACCGTCGGGGACGTTCGGTGTCGCGTGTTCCCACCCTGCCAGCATGACGACGCGCATCGCCGGGGACTCCGGAGCGGTTCCCTCGGGCGGCGGCACCGCATGAAGCCGGGCCAGCGTCGCGGCCAGCTCTCCGACAAGCTCCGGCAGCGGCGCACCAGCGAACAGGCGCTCCCGCTCCGTCATACCGGTCCGGTATTCCGATACAAAAAATGGAGACCCGATGACATCGCGCCCGGTTTCCAGCCACAAAGGCTTGCAGACCGGCACGCCGTGGGCATGCGCGCGACGCAGGATTGCGAATTCCTCGGCCTTGGCACTGCTTTCGGCCAGAGGAATGTTCGGTCCCGCACGAAGAACGACGGAGTCCGTCCAGCGGCCGTCGGCCAGGTCGAGACGCCAGTTGCGCTGGACCGCGCCGCCCGGGAGCAACGTCGCATCGACCAGCCGCAGCGACGGCGAGTCGTACTTCTCACACAGCCATGCCTGCAGCGGCTCGAGCTCGGGCGCCAGCGTGGGCGAAGACGGCGCCAGGTCGTCCGGCATCGTGGCTAGCCCCAGTGCCAGAAGTCCATGCCGTCGGCGAGCAGGTGCCGGGCGACGACCATCTTGTGCACTTCCGAAGCGCCGTCGACCAGCTTCGCCTGCGGCGCGTAGCGGTACAGCCACTCGAGCGGGAGGTCCTTCGAGTAGCCCCGCGCGCCGTTCAGCTGGATCGCCGTCGCGATGCATTTGTGCAGGATTTCCGACACCCAGATCTTGGCCATCGAGACCTCCTTCTGGGCGAAATCGCCGGTATCCAGCCGGGCGGCCGCCTTCATGGTCAGCAGACGGCCGATCTCGATATCCATCGCCGCGTCGGCCAGCATCCACTGGACACCCTCGTGTTCGGCCAGCGTGGAGCCGAAGTTCTCGCGCGTCTTCACATAGTCGAGGCATTCCTCGATCGCGCGCTTGGAGTTGCCGAGCCAGCGCATGCAGTGGGTCAGGCGTGCGGTTCCAAGGCGAATCTGTACCGCCTTCATACCCTGCCCAACCTCCATGAGCCGGTTCTCGTCGTCGATCTCGAGCCCGTCGAACTCGATTTCGCAGTGGCCGCCATGTTCCTCCGGGCCCATGATCGGGATGCGCCGGATGATGCGCCAGCCGGGCTGGTCCTTGTGGAAGAGGAAGGTCGTCAGGCTCCGGCGCTTCTCGTCGGAGGTGCGCGCCAGCAGGATGAAATGCTCGGCACCCTCGGCACCGGTGATGAACCACTTGCGGCCGTTGACGACCCACTTGTCGTTGCCCTGCGGTTCGGCGCGGGTCAGCATCATCGTCGGATCCGACCCGGAACCCGGCGCGGGTTCGGTCATCACGATGGACGACCGCATTTTCCCGTCGATTACGGGTTGCAGCCATTTGTCCTTTTGGTCTTCCGTCGCGACCCGGTCGAGCAGGATCATGTTGCCGTCGTCGGGCGCAGAGCAGTTGAAGGTGAGCGGTCCGAACCGCGACCGCGCGGCTTCCTCGTAGAACACGGCCATGCCGACCGTGTTCAATCCAAGCCCGCCGCGGTCCGTGGGCATCTGCGGCGCCCACAGGCCTTCGGACCTGGCCTTTTCGCGCACCTTGGCGAGCACGGCCTCATCGATCATTTCATGCTCGTCGAAATTGGCCGGATTGGATTCGAGGGGCATGATCTCGTCGGCGACGAATTTCGCGACGCGCCGGCGGAGATCCTCGAGTTCTGGAGACAGGTTAAAATCCACGGGTGAACCTCCGGGCGACGGGTCTAGAGAGTGGACAGGGTCAGGCCGCCATCGACGGCAATCACGGACCCTGTCATGTAGGCGCCGGCCGGGCCGGCCAGCAGCAGGAGGGCGCCGTCCAGGTCGGACGGCTCGCCGAAGCGCCCCAGCGCGGTGCGTTTCTGGATGCGCTCGCCGGCGGGCCCTTCGAGAAAATCGGTGTTGAGCTCGGTCTTGATGTAGCCGGGACCGATCGCGTTGACGCAGATGCCGTCACGGCCGAGTTCGAGCGCGAGTGTCTCGGTGAAGCTGACAAGTCCCGCCTTGGAGACCGCATAGGACTGGACCTGCTTTGCGGTGGTGCGCCAGCCCAGGACCGAAGCAATATTGATGATCCGCCCGCCATGCCCGTGTTCGACCATCCGGCGGCCGACCGCACGGGCCATCAGCCACGCGCCTTTCAGGTTCGTGTCGAGCACCCGGTCCCATTCGGCCTCTTCCATGTCAAGGGTCAGGTCCTTCGGCGGGATACCCGCGTTGTTGACGAGGATCGTGATTGCCCCGAGTTCCTCCTCAGCGATCGTGACGGCGCGCGCGATGGAATCGGCATCCGTCACATCGAGCTCCACCGGCAACGCCCGGCCATCGGACGCCGCGATCTCTTCGGCGAGGTCCGCCAGCCGGTCCGCACGGCGGGCACCGATGGCAACCTTGGCGCCGGCCGCAGCAAGCGTCTTGGCGAAATGCGCCCCGAGACCGCTCGAAGCGCCCGTGACAAAGGCCACCTGGTCGGTCAGGTCAAACGATACGTCCATCTTCTCTCCCTCGCCTCCGGGCCTCGATTGCGGGCGCGCCGGGCGGTCACTAAGCTGGCCGGCATTCGACCGCCATCCGGATCAGGAGCCGAAACCGATGGACACCATTCTACTGGACAAGCAGGGCGCCGTCGCCACCCTCACCCTGAACCGCCCGGATGTCCTCAATGCCCTGGACCGGCAGATGGCGCTCGACCTTATCGCCGCCGTCGAGGAACTCCGTGACGACGACGCGGTCCGGGCGGTCGTCATGCGCGGCGCCGGACGGGGCTTCATGGCCGGCGGCGACGTCGGGTCCTTCCACGAAAACATGGACAACATCGAGGCCACCATCGACGACCTGATCGGCATCTACCACAAGGGCGTGCTGGCCCTGTCGCAACTCCCGAAACCGGTCATTGCGGCGATCCACGGCCCGGTCGCGGGGGCCGGCGTCGGGATGGCGCTGAACGCCGATTACGGTCTCGCCGCCGACAACGCGAAGTTCACCATGGCCTACATCATGCTCGGCACGATTCCCGACGGCGGTTCGACCTACCTCCTGACGCGGCTGGTCGGCCGGCGCAAGGCGCTGGAACTGGCGATGTTGAGCGAGCCCGTGGATGCCGAAAGGGCACTGGCGCTCGGCCTGGTCAACCGGGTTGTCCCGGCGGATGAACTCGAGGCCGAGGCGATGAAACTGGCAGAACGGTTCGCCAAGGGGCCAACGAAGGCCTATGGCGAAACCAAGGCCCTCATCAACCGGTCCTACGAGGCAACCGACATGGCGGATCAGCTTGCCGCCGAACACGCGGCCTTCCTGCGCTGTGCGCCTACCGGCGACTTCGCGGAAGGCGTCGCCGCCTTCGTCGAGAAGCGCAAACCCGAGTTCAAGGGCTCCTAAAGGAGCAACAAAAGCAACGGCACCAGGATCGCGGTCACAAGCGAGTTGGTGCCCATCCCGATCCCGGCGAAGGTCCCGGCGACCTCGTTGACCTGGAATGCCCGGGCGGTGCCGATCCCGTGCGACGCAATCCCGATCGCGAAGCCCCGTGCCCGGTAGTCGCGGATCCCGAGAAGATTGAACAGCGGCGTGCCCGACATTGCCCCGATGATGCCGGTCAGGATGACCAGCACGGCCGTCAGCGACGGCAGCCCGCCGACCCGTTCCGAAATGCCCATGGCGATGGGCGTGGTCACGGACTTCGGCGCCAGCGACAACAACGTCTCTGGGCTGCCGCCGAGCAGCCACGCGATGGCCACCGCGGACGAGACCGCAGTCGCGGAGCCGGCGAGCAATGCGATCGCCATCGGCAATGCCGCCCGGCGCACGATGGCAAAGTTCGCGAACAGCGGAACCGCGAGCGCAACGGTGGCGGGACCGAGCAGGAAATGGACGAACTGGGCCCCGTCGAAGTAGGTGCCGTAGTCGATGCCTGTCACATAAAGGAGCAAAACCAGGAGCACGACGGCGCCCGCGACGGGGTTCACGAGCGGGTTCAGGCCGCTGCGTTCGTACGCGTAGTAGGCGATCACATAGGCCGCAAGCGTCAGGGTCAGCCAGAGGAGCGGCCCGGTGCTGAGATAGACCCAGATGTCGTCGATCAGCGGGGTCATGCCGCATGCTCCTCATCGTCCTCATCGACACGGAGCAGACGCGACGCCAGGCGCATGACGAACACGGTCACGACCAGGGTCAGCCAGGTGCTGCCGACGAGCGCTGCCACGATGGCCAGCCACTCGGCCTGGATGCGCGAGAAATGCAGCAGAACACCCACACCTGCCGGTACGAAAAGAAGCGAGAGGTGGGCAAGAATCCCGTTCGCGACGTGTGCCAGCGGCTCGGGGATTCCGCCGCGGACGAACAGCCCCGCGAGAAGGATCACCATGCCCAGCACCGGCCCCGGAACGGGCAGGTTGAGGACGGCCTGCAGCACCTCGCCAGCAAGTTGGCAGGCAAACAGGGCCAGCAGGGGCAGAAGCAGGTTCACGGCGCGCCGTTCCTTGTTGCGAACGCGGGGAAAGATACAATGCGCGGCCGAATCCCACCCACCTCACCAATCCGGGCTGATATGAGCGAATTCACGCGTGACGAAGCACAACACGTCCTCGACACCAGGATGACGCCCTGGCTCGACGACCTGGGCATGGTCGTCGAAGACCTGACCGAGAACGGCGCGGTCGTGCGGCTGCCCTGGGACGAACGGATCGCGCGTAACGGCGGCATGATCACCGGCCAGGCGCTGATGTCGTTCGCGGACGCGGCGATGGTCGTGGTGATTTCATCGGCGATCGGCGGGTTTCGTCCCATGGCCACCATCGACATGACCACATCGTTTCTCGCACCCGCCTTCAACACCGACGTGCGGGGAGGTCCTGCGCGCCGGGAAACGTATGATCTACGCCCGGATCGACCTGGAAACCGCGGACACAGGCGATGCCGTCGCCCTGATCCAGACGACCTGGACACTGCTGGATTAGCGCTACTCCGTCGGGCCGCCCGCTTCCGACCAGGCGGCCATGCCGCCGGCGACGTGGCAGACGTCCTCGAAGCCCATGTCGACCAATGTCTTCGCGGCGAGGGCCGACCGGCCGCCCGACGCGCAGAACAGCACGAGGCGGTCACCGCTCGAAAACGCGGCCTCGTGCATCGGGCTGTCGGGGTCCGCCCGGAATTCGAGAAAACCACGCGGCACGTGGACAGACCCCGCGATCGTGCCAGTGGCGCGCTCGTCACCCTCGCGGATATCAATGAAGACGTAACCCGGCTCGCCATGGGCCGCGATGGCGTCCTGCACCGAGACCGTCTCGATGGCCGCGTTCGCCTCCGTGAGCATCTGCTTGAATCCGCGTTTGAGTTCCATATCGCTTCTCCTGTGGTGCCGTCAGCCGATCCGCATGAGATCCGCGGCGGTCCCGCCGAGGATCTTCTTTCGTTCGCCCTCACTGAGCTTTGTCGCGCTCTCGACGAACGACACGGGCTCGAACTCCTGCATGTCGAACGGGTAGTCCGTGCCCATCATGACCCTGTCGACGCCGACCATGTCGACGAGGTATTCGAGCTGGTCCGGCCGGAACACGACCGTGTCGTAATACAGCTCTCGCAGATACTCGCTCGGCGGACGTTCGATGGTCTTGCGCAGTTCCGGCCGGTATTCCCAGCTGTGGTCCATCCGTCCCGCGTAATAGGGAAAATATCCGCCGCCGTGGGCGATGCAGATCTTGATGCCCTTGTGACGGTCGAGCACGCCGCCGAAGATGAGATGGCTGATGGCGATCTGTTCCTCCAGCGGCTGGCCGACACAGTTGTGCAGGAAGAACGGGCGCAGCCGTGCGCCGTCGGTAAACCCGAACGGGTGCAGGAACAGCGGCACGTCGAGCGCCACCGCCTCGGCATAGATCGGGTCGAAACGGCGGTCGGAGAGTTCCACCCCGTCCACGTTCGACGAGATGATAAAGGCCCGGATGTCGAGCTCCTTCACGGCGCGGCGCATTTCGGAGACGGCCGCACTTGCGTCCTGCATCGGCAGCGTGCCCATCGCGGCGAACCGGTCGGGATTTCCCGCGACGAGCTTCGAGACATCGTCGTTCTGGACGCGCGCCAGCTCGGTCCCGAGTTCGGGATCGGTCCAGTAGAAGAACTGGATCGGCACCGGGCTGACGACCTGGATATCGACGCGCGTCTTGTCCATGTCCTCGGCCCGCGGGGCCAGGTCGATCATTTTCGGCACGAGCGCGGGAATCTGCTCGTTGTCGACGGCCATCGACGCCGGGTGCGCGAAGAACATGTACGGGTCGCGGTCCGGAGTGAGGATTTCTTCCGCTGAATAATGCTCGTCCATCAGCGCCTTCGCCGACGGCGAGAAGACATGCGCATGCATGTCGATGGCGACCGTTCCATTGGATGCCATGCGTTCCCCCTTTCATGTTTGCAATCCGGCGAGCTTCCCGCTGCCGATTGGTCGGAAGTCTAGCACCGGGCCAACGACACGAAAAAGGGCGGCGCCAGCAGGCACCGCCCTTTCCGTGTTCGTATCGGACGCCCTAGGTCAGTTCCCGCCGCAGTTCGACCAGGTACATGGCGATCTCGGGGAACACCATCACGAGGATCAGGACCACAAGCATCGTCAGGGCGAACGGCGCCGCCCCGATGAAGATGTCGGCAAGCGAAATATCCTTCTGGGCCAGGGTCGACTTGATGACATAGACCGCGAGCCCGAGCGGCGGCGTCAGCAGGCCGATCTCCACCGCGATCACCGTCACGACGCCGAACCACACGAGGTCGACGTTGAATGGCGCCAGGACGACAAGGAACAGCGGCACCGCTATCAGCATGATCGACACGGAATCGATGATCGTGCCCAGAATAATCAGGATGATCACATAGATGATCAGCAGTTCCGTCAGGCTGAGATTCGCCCCGCTGATGGTGCGCCCGAGTTCCGTCGGAAGCCCGGAAATACCGAGCATGCGGCTGTACATACTGGCCGCGATGATCAGGAACAGCAGCGTCGCCGTGATATGACCGGTTTCGACCAGGATGTTCCACATTCGCCTGAATGTGAGCTGGCCTCGCATCAGCGCAAATATGAAGGCAACGAATGCACCGGCCGCGCCCGCTTCCGTGGGCGTATAGAGCCCGGCATAGATGCCGCCGAGTACGACCAGAATGAGGATCGTGATCGGAACGACCTTTGCCACGAACTCCTTGGCCGGCATGCGCTCCTGATCCAGATGTGCATCGAGCGCACCGGGCTGCGCCACCATGCTCGGGAAGCCGTAGGCCATCACTGCGATCAGCATGCAGAAGCCGAACGTCAGCAGGACGCCCGGACCGACGCCGGCGATGAAGAGGTCACCGACCGACTCTTCCGCGATCAGCGCGTACACGATCAGCAGGATCGACGGCGGAATCAGCATGCCGAGCACGGACGAGCCCGCCACGGTCCCCACCGCGAAGCGGCCCTTGTAGCCGTAACGCAGCATCTCGGGCACCGAAATGCGTGTAAACACGGTCGCCGACGCGATCGACACGCCGGTGATGGCCGCGAAGATCATGTTTGCGATGACCGTCGCCATGCCGAGGCCGCCGCGCACCTTGCGCAGCATGCTGTTGGCGATGTCGTAGGTATCTCGTCCCATTCCCGCCGCGCTCACCAGCAAGCCCATGAGCACGAACAGGGGTATGACGCCGAACAGGAAATCTGCGACTGTTTT
>JAEPNS010000084.1 GCA_017643325.1 Alphaproteobacteria bacterium
GGGCTACCCGTATGCGTGGTGAGTATCCGGTCCGTGCTGCGCTTCATCGTGATCCCCCGCTGTCTTCGCCTGTTCGCATGGCGTTGTGCGTGGGACGCTAGCATATCGGCTGTCCGCAAAAGAAAAGGGAACGCCCGCGGGGGCGTTCCCTTTGCGAAGCAGGCAGGGAGGAACCTGCTACTCGCGGTCCCAGTTGCGCAGCACCGGTTCGTTGTTGGCGCGCATGGCGTCCATGTAGATGCCGAGAATCTCGGAGCCGGGCAGACCGTCCTTGTCGAGGGTCGTCGCCCACTCCTTGGCGATGGGCGGCATGGCCTTCGCCCAGGCCTGGCGGTCGGCTTCCGGGAGCCTGGTCTCCTTGAGGCCGAACTCGTTCCGGCAGCGGTTGAGCATGGCCTCTGCGGCGCCGACCACGATCTTCTCGTTGGCCACGTGCCAGGTCTCGGCGTTGTCGACGATCGCCTTGCGCACCTCGTCGGGCAGCGACGCGAGAACGTCGAGATTGATGTTCAGGATATTCGACTGCACGGCCCCCAGGTCCGCATGCAACATGTAGGGCGCGGGTTCGCAAAGCTTGAATGCACCCGCCGCCTGGGCCCAGACGACCATGTTGTCGTAGATGCCGGTGGTCAGGCTGTTGTAGGCGTCGGCGAGGTTGGTCTGGACGCCGGCGGCGCCGATCGCGAGCACCCACGGCAGGTTCGGCCCGGCGGCGCCGACCTTGCGGCCCTTGAGATCGGCGATGCCGCCGATCGGGCTCTTGGAGATGATCAGGTAGTTGTCGACCGAGCCCGTCGGGTACAGGCTCGTCTGGTTGAACTCCTTCCAGCGCGCCTGGTACTGCGGGAACTGGCCTTCCAGTTTCTTCGTCGTCCGCGTGATGAGGTCCATGTTTGTCGTCGTGAACGGCGTCTTGTACGAGATCTCGTAGAGCGGGACCTTGTCGGCGTGGAACGCAGTCACGACGATCCCGATATCGCCCAGCCCGTTCTCCAGCCCCTCAAGCTCACCGCGCGGCTTCACGATCTGTCCCGAATGGGCGAGGTTCCATTCGATCTTGTAGTTGCCTGTCTTCGCGAGCTGCGCGTCGACCGCCGGCTGGTATCCCTTGAGGAAGGCGCCGACCACGGTCGCAGGGGGCGGAAAGCCCGACAGGAACGTCAGCTTCACGTTTTCCTGTGCCGAAGCGGTGCCGATGCCCGCGGCGAGCGCCGCGACGGCAACCGTCGACGTCAATGTGTGGCGAATGTTCATATTTATCCTCCCGAAAGTGTTTTTGTGTGGTGTGGCTCAGGCGGCCCGTCCGGGGGCCAGGAAAATGCTCTCGAACAGGGAAACGCGCTCCTCCAGGGTCATCGACACGGCGTCCTGGTCGAACGACGACTTTGCCCAGGCCCAGTACCAGCTCGAAAACGTGCGGCTGTCGTAGGTCGCCATCAGGAAAAACTGGTAGCGCAGGAACAGGTCGTCCGGGCTCAGGTCGGGCAGGGCGCGGCGCAGGACGTCGATGTAGGTGTTTCCGGTGGGGCCGAGGATCTCGGACCAGTACTTCCCGATCAGCGGATCGTTCGCGACGGTCACCTGCGCGAGGAGGCGCGAGATCGCCTCGTGGCGCGTGGTGCGGTCGTCGAACAACGGCTCCAGGAACGACATCAGGATATCGCGCAGGGGAATGGGAGCGTCGCCGTGCCGGTCGGTGAGCTCCGCCAGCCGCGCGAGACGCGCCTCGTTCAGCGGTGTCCCGATCCGCTTGATGACCGCGCGGATCAGGCCGTTTTTCGAACCGAAATAGTAGTTGATCGATCCGGGACTGGTCTGCGCGCGGGCGGCGACATCGCGTACCGACGCGGCCGCGAAGCCCTCCGTCCCGAACAGGTCCTCCGCGGCGTCGAGGATGCGGTCGTGAGTTTCAGATTCATCGGCACCGGGGGCGTGAATTCGTTCATCGGACATCGTGGTCGTGGCCATCGGAAAACCGGGGTCGTTGTGATTTGAACAACTGTATAGTACATATGTTTTGAACAGTTGTTCAAGAAAGAAAATTCCATGGGGGCGCACGGATGACTGATGTGCATGTCGACGGTGTATGTGACGACCGGTATGCGCGGATGCGCGCGACCTTCGAACAGAACTTCAGCGCGCGCGACGAACTCGGGGCGGCCGTGTGCGTCTATGCGGACGGGCGAAAGGTGGTCGACCTCTGGGGCGGGCATCTCGACCCGGCCCGGCAGGTGCCGTGGGTCGAGGACACGGTGGTCTGCATGGCCTCCGTCACGAAAGGCATGACGGCGCTCTGCCTTCATCTCCTCGTCGAGCGGGGTGAGGTCGATCTCGACGCGCCGATGGCGCGCTACTGGCTGGCGTTCGCACAGGCGGGCAAGGCGGCGATCACCGTGCGCCAGACCGTCGGCCACAAGGACGGCATGATCTACAACGATGCGGCGTCGGCGGGTGACTGGCTCGATCGCGACCGCATTGCCGCGGCTATTGCCGCGCAGGCGCCCGCATGGGAACCGGGGACGCGCGGCGCCTACAACTCCTTCAACTACGGCTACCTGCTCGGTGAGATCATCCGGCGTGTCGACGGCCGTACGCCCGGCGAGTTCTTTCGCGACGAGATCGCGTTGCCGCTGGATATCGATTACCGGATCGGGGTGCCGGAACAGGATCTGGACCGTGTCTCGAACCTCTATCCTAACCCCGAGAGCACCACGCTCAACGCGTTCAGGGACCCGGCGACGAAGCTCGCGCGCGCGTGGCATTCGCTGCCGGCGGATACGGGCGAACTGGGGCCGCTCAATCTTCGTGATTACCGGACCGGGGATTTTCCCTCCGGCAACGGCATCGGGAACGCGCGCGCCGTGGCCAAGGTGTTCGCGGCCCTGGCCGGCGGCGGCAGCGTGGACGGTATTCGCCTGTGGCAGCCGGACACGGTCGAGCGCATGCGCGAGGAGCAGTGGGACGGGATTTGCGGCCTGACAGACCGGCCGTTCCGGATGGGGCTTGGGCTCTTCCTGAATTCACCGCCGCTCCTGTCGATGGGCCCGAACGCCCGCGCGTTCGGGCATATGGGCGCCGGCGGCGCGTTTGCGTTCGCGGACCCGGAAGCCGGGCTCGCGTTTGCCTACAGCCCCAATTTCATGTGCGAGGGCGCAGGTGTGGGCGCGCGATGCGACGCGCTGGTCGATGCCCTGTATGCGGACGCCTAGGCCGGCAGACCTCTAGGCGGGCACCCGTTCGGGCGAAAGCGACAGGCCCGAACGGACGATGATGTCGTTGGTCTTCTTCAGGTGCGCGTGGTGGAGTGCGACCGCTCGCTCCACGTCGCGTGCAATAACGGCGTCCATGATGTCCTGGTGCTCGTCGCGCTCGTTGCGGTGCGGGTAGCTGATGGTCGCCGCGAGCTGGCGGTAGCGTTTGGCCTGGTCGGCGAGCAGCTCGCAGTAGGTCTGGATGCGCGGCGATCCGCACCCCGCCAGGATGGCGGTGTGGAACGCGTGATGCAGTTCTTCCCATTCGGGATTGAACTCGAAGCCGTCCTCGGCGGCCGAACGCGGCACCTTCGACAGGCGATGGAAGGCGACGACGATGCCGTCCTCCCACGCGTCGTCTCCGTTCGCGATGGATTCGCGCAGCGCGATCTCCTCGATATGGCAGCGCGTGCGGATGAGGTCGTCGAGATCCTCGGCCCCGATCCCGGCAACGTGAAACCCTTTCTGGTCCTCGAAACAGACGAGGTTCTCCGCGACCAGCCGGTTCAGGGCCTCGCGTACCGGACTGATGCCGGCCTGGTAGCGCTCGCGCAGCGTCGTCGAGCCGAGCTTGTGTCCCGGCGCCAGCGCGCCGCTGATGATGTCGCGACGGATGCGGTCGTAGACCGAGGTCGCAATGGTGGGGCCGCCGGACCTGTTGTCTGGTGCTGTTTTCATTCTCGACGGCATGTGCGCGCCACCCCGGATCCGATCACCGTTCCATCCACATATATTCCAAAATCAAACGCAAGGCGAAAAATTTTGGAAAATCGTTGACACGCACGCGTGGGAGCCGCTTCTATCGATAACCGAAGAAGCGCCGGGAAGAGCGCAAGCGTCAGACATACTGGTTCATCCTGAGGGAGAAAACGATGACCCACACCAAATCACTTGCCCGGAAACTCGGGGCCGCCGGTGTCGGCGCCCTGATGGCTTCCGTTGCATTCGCGGCACCTTCGTCCGCCGCGGAGAAGATCAAGCTCGCCGCGATCGACGGCTATTCGCCGAAATCTCTCTGGGTGAAGGAGTTCATCGACTTCTACATCCCCGAGATCGACAAGCGCCTCGCCGCGACGGGCAACTACGAGATCGAGTGGAACCAGGCCTGGGGCCAGATCGTGAAGGTGCGCGGCGTGCTGGGCGGTATCCAGAAGGGCCTCGGCGACATCGGCGTCGTGACCACGGTGTTCCATGCCGACAAGGTGCCGCTGCAGCTCGTCGCCTACGCGACGCCGTTCGTCACCAACGATCCGGGCCTGGTGGCCAAGACCGTCGACGGGCTGTCCGACAAGCATCCCGAGTTCAAGGCGGCCTTCACCAAGTTCAACCAGGTCTACCTGACGAACATGGCGGTGCTCGACACCTACCAGATCTTCTCGAAGACCGAGCTGAAGAGCCTGTCCGACATGAAGGGCCTGAAGGTCGGCAGCGCCGGGCTCAACCAGCGCTGGCTCGAGGGCTCCGGGGCGGCGAGCGTCGCCGGCAGCCTCGTCCACTACTACAACCAGCTCAGCACGGGCGTCCTGGACGCCATCATGCTGTGGCCGGAAGCGGTCGTGGGCCGCAAGATGTATGAGGTCGCGCCGTACATGCTGAAGTCCGATCTCGGCACCGCGAACTCCAAGGTGGTCTCCGCGAACGCGGACACCTGGAAGAACCTTCCGGACGAGGTGAAGACCGCGATCCAGGAGGCGTCGATCCTCTACCGCGATCACATGGCGAAGGAAGCGCTCAAGCTGGCCGATGCCAGCATGAAGGCGTTCGTCGACGGTGGCGGCAAGGTCCATGTGATGAGCCAGGCCGAACGCCAGTCCTGGGCCGACAACATGCCGAACGTGGCCGCCGACTGGGTCGCCGCGCGTGAGAAGGAAGGCGCACCCGGCAAGGAAGTCATGAAGTCCTACATGGACACCATGCGCGCCAACGACCAGCCGATCCTGCGCCAGTGGGACCGGGAACTGGGTTCCTGATCGCAACCTTCATCCAGGTTCGAACATGACAGAAACGACCGAAGGGGCGCCGCCGCAAGACGGCGCCCCTCAGGATTTGCTGGACCGCGTCCTGACGGTGATGAACACCATCGGGTCGGCATGGATCTTCGTGCTGATGGTGATGATCGACACCGACGCGTTCAGCCGCACGTTCCTCACGCACCCGATCCACGGCGTGAACGAGATGGTCGAGATGTCCATCGTCGCGATCGTGTTCATGCAGATCGGGGACGCCACGCGAAAGGGGCGCCTGACGCGCTCCGACGGTTTCTACGGGCTGGTCCAGCGGCGCAATCCCGTCGCGGGGCACATCATGGGTGCGATTTTCGATTTCCTGGGCGTCGTCTTCCTGCTGATCGTGCTGTACGGCGCGGTGCCGGAACTGTTCGACGCCTGGCGGTTCAACTATTTCGTCGGCGAGGAGGGGCTGTTCACGGCGCCCGAATGGCCGATCAAGGCAATCATCGTGCTGGGCTGCACGGTGACGATGCTTCAGTTCGTGAAGTTCACGGTCCGGCACATCGTGCCGCTCGTGCGCGGTACGGCCTAGGCGGGCTTCGGGGGGCAATCGCAAATGGGTGGTATTGAGGTCGGAATCGCCTCGGTGGTCCTGATCGTGTTGCTGATCTACACGGGGCTCTACATCCCGGTGGCGTTGGGGCTCGTCTCCTTTCTCGGCGTGTGGCTGATCCGCGGCAACTTCGACATCGCGGTCGCGCTGCTGTCGGAATCGATCGCGGACACGGTCTCGGAGCTCGTCTTCGCGTCGGTGCCGCTGTTCGCGCTGATGGGGTTGATCGTCAGCAAGGCGGGGCTCGGGAAGGACGTCTACGAGTTCGCGAACTTCATCTTCTACCGCATCCGCGGCGGCCTCGGGATCGCCACCGTGGCCGCGAACGCGATCTTCGCGTCGATCACGGGCTCCTCGATCGCGTCCGCGTCCGTGTTCACGCGCGTCGCGATCCCGGAAATGCGCCGCTTCGGCTACCAGCCGCGTTTCACGGTCGGCGTCGTCGCCGGCTCGTCGGTGCTCGGAATGCTGATCCCGCCGAGCGCGATGCTCATCATCTACGCCATCGTGACCGAGGAATCGGTGGGCCGGATGTTCATCGCCGGAATCATTCCCGGCATCCTGCTCGCGATCTGCTTTGGCATCCTGATCCTGTTCCTCGCGTTCGTGTTCCCGAAATACGTGGGCGGCCAGCAGGCCGGCGACATCGCCGCGGAGGACTGGGCGCAGCTGACCTGGATGGACCTCGTCAGGAAGATCATCCCCGTGGTGATTCTCGTGCTCGTCGTGCTCGGGGGCATCTACGGCGGAGTGGTCACGCCCGTTGAGGCCGGTGCGGCCGGAGCGCTGGCCGCGCTCGTGATCGCCATCGTCAAGAGCAGCTTCGGCTGGCGCGACCTCTGGGAGGTGCTCGTCGAGACCGGTTACATCACGGCGACGATCCTGTTCCTGATCATCTCGGCCTCGATGTACAGCCGCATGCTCGGCGTCGCCGCACTGCCGACCGTGTTCGGCGAGTGGCTGGCCGGATTCGAGCTCACGCTCGGTGAGCTGATGCTGATCTACGTCGTGCTGATGGTCCTGCTCGGTACGATCATCGAAACCGCCTCGATCATCCTGATCGTGGTGCCGCTGTTCCTGGTCGTGCTCGACAGCTTCAACGTCGACCTCGTCTGGTTCGGGATCGTCACCGTCGTCGGGGCGGAGATCGGGCTTCTGACGCCGCCGCTGGGCATTTCCTGCTTTGTCATCAAGAGCGCGATCAACGATCCGACGGTGTCGCTCGCCGACATCTTCGCCGGCGCGTTCCCGTTCGCGGTGACGATGTTCCTGGTGCTGATCCTGCTGATCAACTTCCCGGCGCTCAGCCTCTACCTGCTCGAACTCGGGTACCTGTAGCGTCCGCCGCCGTCTGGCCTTCGCGAAGCCGTTTCCGCATAATCGCGGCAACAAGTTTTCCCGGGGGAAGAGATGAAGATCTTCAAGGACCGCGTCCCGTATTCCGCTATCGTCGACCGGCCGGCGTGGAAGCTGCCGGACGGAAAGCGCATGGCGGTGTGGATTATCGCCAATGTCGAGGACTGGGATATCGCCCGGCCGATGCCGCGCACCGTCCTGCCGCCGCCGATGGGCGTACCCCTCCTGCCGGACCTGCCGAACTGGTCGTGGCATGAGTACGGCATGCGCGTCGGCTTCTGGCGCATCCGCGACGCGCTCCGTGACCGCAATATCAAGCCGACAATGGCCGTCAACGGACGCGTCTGCGAGAACTACCCGCGCATCGCCGAGGCCGCGCTCGAGCTTGACTGGGAGTTCATGGGCCACGGCTACGTGCAGGGGCCGATGCACAAGCATGACGATCAGCAGGAGCAGATCGACCGCGCCGTCGCGGCGATCGAGAAGTTCTCCGGCAAGAAGGTGCGCGGCTGGGAAAGCCCGGGCCTGACCGAGACCTTCCAGACCATCGACTGCCTCGCGCGCGCGGGCGTCGAGTATGTCGCCGACTGGGTGCTCGACGACCAGCCGGTCGAGATCGAGACCACCGAGGGCCCGATGCTGTCTGTGCCCTACACGGTCGAGACCAACGACATCACGATGATGGCGCTGCAGCAGCACTCCTCGGACGAGATGTTCAAGCGCTCGAAGGACCAGTTCGACCGGCTCTACCAGGAGAGTGCGGAGTCCGCGCGGGTCATGTCCATCAGCCTGCACATGTATCTCACCGGCGCGCCGCACCGGATCAAGTATTTCGAGGACATCCTCGACTACATTCTCGGCCACTCGGACGTGGCGGTCGTGCCGGGCGAGGACATCATGGACTGGTACCGGGCGGCCCACGCCGACGGCAAGGCGGCGGCGCAGTAGCGTCAAAACCCCGACATGGCCCTGTTGATCACCCCGCCGGTCATGGGATCGGCCGAACACTGGCGCGACACGATCCTCGAGGTGTCGCCGGACCTCGACATCCGCCTCTGGCCGGAGGTCGGCGATCCGGATGATATTCTCTACCTGCTCACGGGTTTCCTCGATCTCGCGGAACTGCCGGAACTGCCGAACCTGCGGCTCGTGATGCCGATGTTCGCCGGGTTCGACCACCTGCTGGGCAGCCCGCACCTGCCGGACGTGCCGATCGTGCGCACAGGCCCGCCGGACGGCGACCCGGCGATGACCGAGTACTGCGTGCTGCACGTGCTCCGCCACCACCGGCACATGCCGGACTATCTCGACCAGCAGCGTCGGCGCGAGTGGAAGGTCATCCCGCAGAAACAGCCCCACGAACAGCGGGTCGGTTTCATGGGGTTCGGGGTGCTGGCCCGGCCGCCGGCACGTACGCTGCATGGGTTGGGTTTCGACGTCGCGGCGTGGACACGCTCGGAGCGCTCCGACCCGGATATCGCACTGTTCAACGGGCCGGACGGGCTGGCAGCATTCCTGGCGCGGACCGATATCCTGGTCTGCCTTTTGCCACTCACGGACGACACGGACGGAATTTTGAACGCCAACCTGTTTGCGCAACTTCCAGAAGGCGCGAGCGTTATTAATCTTGGCCGGGGCGGGCATCTCGTGGATGGCGACCTGATCGCCGCACTCGACAGCGGCCATCTCGCGGGGGCCACCCTCGACGCCACGAAGCCCGAGCCGTTGCCGCAGGACAGTCCATTGTGGACCCACCCGCGTGTAACGGTCATGCCCCACACCGCGCGTCGCGTCCGCGCCGCGACCGTCGCGCCGCAGGTGGTCGAGACGATCCGCCGGGACCAGGCGGGCGAACCGCAGCTTTGGGCCGTCGACAGGGCGGCCGGATATTGAGGAGAGAGACAATGGCACTGAGCGAGGAAGCGGCCGCGCAGGCGGCGGACATCATTCACGGCGCCTTCGATGCGCGGATCACGATCGACGGCCTGCCGGCCGATGTCGCGCCCGCGAACGCGGCCGATGCCATCCGGGTTCAGGAGGCGCTGCTGGCCAAGATCGGCCTGCCGGGCGCGGGCTTCAAGGCCGGCTTCACCAATCCGCCGATGCTCGAGAAGGCCGGGCCGGACGGGCCGATGGCCGGCGTGATGTTCCGCGAATTCACGGGTCCCAGCGGCACCAGCTTCAAGCGGGCCGATGTCGGCCCCGGCGCGCTCATCGAGGCCGAGGTCGCCTTCCGCATGGCGCGCCCGCTGCCGGTGCGCGAGGCGGCCTATTCGGAGGACGAAGTTCTCGAGGCGGTCGAAAGCGCGCTGATCGCCATCGAGGTCGCGGTCCCGCGCTTCGCGGACCCGCTGAACCAGCCGATCCCGTTCCTCGCGGCGGACAACGGCGCGGCGCTGGGCTTCGTCTGGGGCGGCGACATTCCCGACTGGCAGGACAGGGACCTCAAGGACCTCGCGATCACGCTCTCGTTCGACGGCGAGCCGGTGTCCGAGGGCATGCCGCGCGAGGCGCGTTGCGACGAGGTCTGGGCGCTGACCTGGACCGTGAACCACTTCCGCGCCCGGGGCATGGAAATCGGGTCCGGTGCCTTCATCACGACCGGCGCGGCGGCCACACCGAAACCGCTCGGCCATGCGAGCGACGTCGTCGCCAGCTTCGCCGGGATCGGTGACGTGGCATTCTCGGTCGAAGATTGATCGCGGTCCGGCTTGTCCTCGCGGCGCTGGCGCTGTTGCTGGCCGGGCCGTCCGTCGCCCAGGACACGGACCTCGAGGCGCTGAAAAAGCGCCTGCTGCCGGGCATAAAGGGGGAGGACAATCGCCGGATCATCGATTCCAGCGACTTTCCCTGGAGCGCCATTGGCCGGGTCAACACCCGGATCGGCGGGTTCTGCACCGGGACCGTGATCGGGCCGCGCGACGTGCTGACGGCGGCCCACTGCCTCTGGAACAGGCGGACCCGCAACTGGCTGGTGCCCGATGCAATCAACTTCCTCGCGGGCTACCGGCGCGGCGAGTTCATCGCCCACGGGAAGGTCGTCGACTACACGCTCGCCGACCCGCTCCTGACACCGGCGGACGGCACGCGGTTTCGCCAGAACGACTGGGCGATCCTGCGGCTGGCGGAACCCATCGACGGCATCACCGGCACGCTGCAGCTCGGCCTGTCGGGCACGCCGGTGCGCGAATACATCCAGGCGGGCTACAGCAAGGACAAGCCGCACATCCTGACCGTTGATGAGGGCTGCCGCGTCGACGATGCGCCGAACGGGCAGCGGCTGCTCTTCCATGCCTGCGATGCCGTCAGCGGCGATTCCGGCTCGCCCATCCTGGGGATTGCCGGGGACGCGCTGGTCGTTCTGGGCGTGCATGTCGCGACCGGGCGGCCCAGGTCGGGCGACAGCGTCGGGATCGCGATCCCCATCGATTCCATCGCCGACGGCGTGAATCGGGTTCCCTGAACTTGTCACGCGCCTC
>JAEPNS010000085.1:0-2150 GCA_017643325.1 Alphaproteobacteria bacterium
TCCGAATGCAGGTGTGTCGACAGCACACCGCGGTCGGCGGTGGTCCCCGCCCCCTCCTCGGCCTTGAGGACGAGTGCACCGGCCCCGTCGCCGAAAAGCACGCAGGTGGACCGGTCGTTCCAGTCGAGAATGCGCGAGAAGGTCTCGGCGCCGATCACCAGCGCGGTCTCCGCCTGTCCCGCCTTCACGAAGTTGTCCGCCGTGGCAAGCGCGTAGACGAAGCCGGAACACACGGCCTGCACGTCGAAACCGACGCTGCCGTTGGTGCAGCCGAGTTTCGACTGCACCACCGTGGCGGAGGCCGGAAAGGTCTCGTCCGGTGTGGATGTGGCGACCACGATCAGGTCGATGTCGTCGGCGCTCATGCCCGCCGCGTCGAGCGCCTGGCGCGCCGCGTGGGTCGCGAGGTCGGACGTCATCTCGCCGTCGGCGGCGATGTGGCGTTGCGCGATCCCGCTGCGCTCGCGGATCCATTCGTCGGACGTGTCGACACGCTCCGCGAGCTCGGCGTTCGTGACGACATTCCCGGGGAGGTAGCGCCCGATCCCCTCGACGACGGAACGGCGCATGCTCAGGACGCCGCCGCCGACGCCACCTGCGGGCGCAGGATGTCGGGATCGAGCCGCTCGATATTGGACTTCAGCAAGGCATTTCCGTCGTACTTGATCATGTCGATCGCGACCCCGATCGCGGTGGCGAACCCGACCGCGTCGGTGCCCCCGTGACTTTTTACGCACACGCCGTTGAGTCCGAGAAACATCGCGCCGTTGTACCGGCGCGGATCGCTGCGCGAGCGCAGCTTGTCGAACGAACGCTTCGCAAAGATATAGCCGATCTTCGCCCAAAAGGAATTGCGAAACGTTTCCTTGATGAAGGCGTTCAGCAGTTTCGCCGTGCCTTCCGCGGTCTTGAGCGCGACATTCCCCGTGAACCCGTCTGTCACCACGACATCGACGGCCCCGGCCGGGATATCGTCGCCCTCCACGAAGCCGACGAACTCGCCCGGCAGGTCGAGGTCCTGGAGCAGGTTGGCGGCGTCCCGCAGCGCGTCGTTGCCCTTGGTCTCCTCCTCGCCGACGTTGAGGAGGCCGATCGTCGGGTCCTGCACGCCCAGAATCGTGCGCGCAAACACCTCGCCCATGATCGAGAACTCGACGAGGTTGCGCGCATCGCACTGGATGTTCGCGCCGAGGTCGAGCATCACCGTCTCGCCCCGCAGGGTCGGGAAGAAGGACGCGATGGCGGGGCGGTCGATACCTTCAAGGCGCTTCAGGATCAGCATGGCCATCGCCAGCAGCGCGCCGGTGTTGCCGGCCGACACAACGCCGTCGGCATCGCCGTCGCGGACCGCCTCGATGGCTTTCCACATCGAGGTTTCCTTGCCGCTGCGCACGATCTGCGAAGGCTTGTCGTCCGGCTGCACGCGCTCGTCCGCGTGGCGCACCTCGACGAACTCGTCGAGGCCGCGCTGGCGCGCGACGAGCGCGGACACCTCGTCGGCGTCGCCGTAGAGGATGAACTTCACGTCTGGATGGCGCCGACGGGCGATATTCGCGCCCGCAACCACAATCTGCGGGGCGCTGTCGCCGCCCATGGCGTCAAGAGCAATGGTGATCTGGTCGCTCAACGGGCCCGCTCCCCAATCGGGCCGCGGGCCCGATTCCAGGTCTCCGGAGGTTAGATCTTCTCCTTGACCTCGATGACCTGGCGGCCCTTGTAGTAGCCCGTTTTCATGTCGACGTGGTGCGGGCGGTGAAATTCGCCCGTATCCTGGTCTTCAACATAGGCCGGCTGCTTCAGGGAATCGTGAGAACGCCGCATGTTCCGACGCGACTTGGAGACTTTTTTCTTGGGTACAGCCATGTGTTTTCCCTTTCGCGGGGAAGTCTGAAAATTCTGCAATTGCCGGAAGGCGGCTGCTAGATATCCAAAAATGCACCTTCGGGCAAGCGAATCGCAAGAAATCTTGTCCGGCTCAAACGCCTGCGAACACTATTTTTCCGCCTCGCCCGACCCGTCACGCAGTTGCGCCAGCGCCGCAAAGGGCCCCGACGGTTTTCCCGCGTCGTCGTCGACGGGCTCGAACACCGCCCCTTCCGCGCGCGGATACGGGTCCAGCGCGAGCGCGAGGTTCTGCACGAGGACCTCGC
>JAEPNS010000085.1:2160-10646 GCA_017643325.1 Alphaproteobacteria bacterium
TCGAGGGGGTCCTCGTCCTCGCCTTCCTCCTCGTCGGCAAAGCGGGCCGAGAAACGTTGGGAGATTTTCGCCTCGACCGTTTCCGAGACGGGCTCCAGCGAGACAACACAGGCCTGGTTCACGCGCGCCGAGAGGCTCCCGTAGACCGCAATGTCGCCGGACGTCTCGCGCACGGCATGCAGGTCGGCCTCCAGCGCGTCGACCGACAGGATGCCCAGCCGCGCCGCGATGGCGGCGCGTTCGTCCTCGCTCGTCTCGATGCGCATGTCGAGGATGTCCGCCGGCGCCAGCCCGGAAACATCGAAGCGGCGATCGAGCTCGTGCGCCTGTCCCGCCGCCGTCATGCCGCGCTCTCGGGCTGCCGCGCGGCCGCGAAGCGATCCGGTTCGGGAAACCGCGGACGCGCGTCGAAGATCAGTTCGGCGGGACAACCGTCGATCTCGCGCCGTGCCGCGCGGATATACGCGATCATGCCCGCAACCTCGTCGTCATCCGGCTCCGCGCTGGCATACATGTTCCGGCGCAGCGCGGCGGCGAGCTCGCGGTCGCCCGCGGCCAGCCCCGCGTCGTAGACGGAAATCCGGCCGTGGAGATTGCGTGCGAGTTTCTTGATCCGCTTGCCGATGCCCATGTCGCCGATCCCGACCTCGCGCAGCGCGATGTCGAAATCGTCGAAAATGACATTGTGGAGCACCTGCGCGAGCCGCGCGCCTTCCTCGCCTTCCCGCTTGAGCCGGGTCAGGAGCAGCCAGGCGTGCAGGCAGACCATCTCGTAGCGCCCGAGCATGGTGTCGGGCACGCCGAGCGCGGCGTAGAAATGCGGCTCGCGGGATTGCTCGATGATGCACGCATGCAGGCGCCGCGCGCGTTCCCGGTTCTCCCGGCGGGCCCGGATTCGAGTCAGCATCGGTATTCCCCACGGCGGGCCGCGCGGGGCGCAGCGCTCGGTTGACATGGCAAAACCGCGGGTGTCATCGTCGCCGCGACGCCAACACACACCGGCCCCGGGCCACTGCCGCTGATATGAAATTCATCGTTCGCCACGGTTGCCTTCTCGTCCTTCTGTCGGCGCTCTCCGCCTGCTCACCTGTCATCACCACGCACGGCCAGCAGCCGGACCCCGACGCACTCGCCGAGATCGAGCCCGGAACGTCCAGCCAGCGCGACGTCGAGACCGCGCTCGGCACACCTTCCACCCGGGGCGTCTTCCGCGAGAACGTCTGGTACTACATGTCCGAGCGCACGGAAAAAACGGCCTTCTTCGAGCCCGAACTCATCGAGCGGAAGATCGTCGCCGTCGTATTCGACGGACAGGGTGTTGTCGAGGATATTGTGACGTACACCGAGAACGACAAGCAGGATGTTGAACTCGTCAGCCGCGTGACGCCGACGGCGGGCAACGAGCTGTCGATCATCCAGCAGCTCTTCGGCAACGTTGGCCGCTTCGCGAACCAGTAAGCCGTAAAGAAAAACCCCGGGGCCGTGGGGGCCCCGGGGCATCCAATACACGTGTGCGTTGGCTAGTGCGCCAGGACGGCGAGCACCAGGAGCGCCACGATGTTGGTGATCTTGATCATCGGGTTGACGGCGGGGCCGGCGGTGTCCTTGTAGGGATCGCCGACCGTGTCGCCCGTCACCGCGGCATGGTGGGCCTCCGAGCCCTTGCCGCCGTGGTTTCCGTCCTCGATGTACTTCTTGGCGTTGTCCCATGCGCCGCCGCCGGCGGTCATGGAGATCGCGACGAACAGGCCCGTCACGATCACGCCCAGCAGCATCGCGCCGAGCGACGAGAACGCCGCCGACTTGCCGCCGATCGCGAGGATCACCACGAACAGGACGATCGGGGACAGCACCGTCAGCATCGAGGGGATAATCATCTCCTTGATCGCCGCGCGGGTGAGCATGTCGACGCACTTGCCGTATTCCGGCTTGCCTGTGCCTTCCATGATCCCCGGGATCTCCTTGAACTGGCGACGCACCTCGACCACGACCGAACCGGCCGCGCGGCCGACCGCGGTCATGCCCAGCGCCCCGAACAGGAACGGCAGCATGCCGCCGACGAACAGGCCGACGACCACGTACGGGTTGCGCAGCGAGAAGTCGAGTTCCAGGCCGGCGAAATAGCCGCCCGGTTCCGCGGTGGAGATGAAGAAGTCGAGGTCCGACGTGTAGGCCGCGAACAGCACCAGCGCACCCAGGCCGGCGGACCCGATGGCGTAGCCCTTGGTCACCGCCTTGGTGGTGTTGCCGACCGCGTCGAGCGCGTCGGTCGTGTTGCGCACGCTCTCGTCCAGCTCCGCCATCTCGGCGATGCCGCCGGCGTTGTCGGTCACCGGACCGTAGGCGTCGAGCGCGACGACCATGCCGGTCAGCGCCAGCATCGCCGTCACCGCGATCGCGATGCCGAGCAGGCCCGCGAGCAGGAAGGCGACGATGATCGCCGCACAGATGATCAGCGCCGGGATCGCGGTCGCTTCCATCGAGACCGCGAGGCCCTGGATCACGTTCGTGCCGTGGCCGGTCGTGGACGCCTTCGCCACCGAGCGGACCGGGCGGTACTCGGTGCTGGTGTAGTACTCGGTCACCCAGATCAGGAGGCCGGTCACCACGAGACCGAGGATCGCGCACAGGAAGATGTCCGTGCCCGAGAAGGTCAGCGCGCCGACCGTGATCTGCGCACCGAAGCCCAGCACCCATTCGGTCACCAGGCCGATCCCCACGAGCGAGAGCACCGCCGAGGCGATGAAGCCCTTGTAGAGCGCGCCCATGATGTTCTGGCTGGCGCCGAGGCGCACGAAGAAGGTGCCGATGATCGAGGCGATGATGCAGATGCCGCCGATCGCCAGCGGGTAGACCATCATCTGGTTGAGCAGCGGATCGCCGAGCAGGAAGATCGAGATCAGCACCATGGTCGCGACGACGGTCACGGCGTAGGTCTCGAACAGGTCGGCCGCCATGCCCGCGCAGTCGCCGACATTGTCACCGACGTTGTCGGCGATCACGGCCGGGTTGCGGGGGTCGTCCTCGGGGATGCCCGCCTCGACCTTGCCGACGAGGTCGGCACCGACGTCGGCGCCCTTGGTGAAGATGCCGCCGCCGAGGCGCGCGAAGATCGAGATCAGCGAGGCGCCGAAGCCGAGCGCCACGAGGGCGTCGATCATGTCGCGGCTGTCGGTGGTGCCCTGCTGCTCCATCCACACCATGAAGCCGAAGTAGCCGGCCACGGACAGGAGCGCGAGGCCGGCGACGAGCATGCCCGTCACGGCGCCCGAGCGGAACGCGATCGAGAGGCCCTCGGCCATGCTGTTGCGCGAGGCCTCGGTCGTGCGCACGTTCGCGCGCACCGAGATGTGCATGCCGATGTAGCCGGCCGCGCCGGACAGCACCGCGCCGATCACGAAGCCGAGCGCGACGGGCCATCCGAGCAAGACCCAGAGGATCGCGGCGACGACGATGCCGACGATGCCGATCGCGCGATACTGCCGGTTCAGGTAGGCGGCCGCGCCTTCCTGGACGGCGCCCGCGATTTCCTGCATGCGCTCGGTGCCCGCGCTGGAAGCCAGGATCGAGCGCGAGGCCCAGATCCCGTACAACACAGCCAGACCGCCGCACGCGATGGCGAACCAGACGATTGGAGCCATTGTTATTGTCCTTTGGTTTCGATGTTACCTGCGCGGCCCGGCATCAGGCCAAACCGCTGCAGGACCGGCACGAATCGGCCAGCCCCCTCAAAAGCGGCGGGAACATGCCAAAAAGGCCGGATGATGGCAACCGGTCCGAAAGTGCGACGCGGTCCGCTGCCGCGCGGCGCGCCCCGGTCAGGCGGGAACCGCGCGCCGGCGCATCTGCAGCCAGAAAACCGCGAGGACCACGGCGATCAGCAGCGGCACCGACGCCAGGTTCACCGCGATGAAGCCGTAGGCGTTGTAGACGACGCCGGCCAGCAGCGAGCAGGTCGCGACCGTGCCGAACACGAAGAAGTCGTTGATGCCCTGCACCTTGGCCTTCTCGGCCGGCGTGTAGGTGCTCAGCAGCAGCGTCGTGCCGGCGGTGAACATGAAGTTCCAGCCGAGGCCGACCAGCGCCATGCCGACGCGCAGGTGCCACAGCGAATCGCCGCTGAAGTTCACCATCAGGCAGACGACCGAGATCACGGCCCCGGCGAGGATGATGTTCACGTCGCCGAACCTCTTGATCAGCCAGCCGGTGAACAGGCCCGGCGCGAACATGCCCACCACGTGCCACATGATCACGTTGTTGATGTCGAGCTGGCCGAACGGGTGGGTCGGGTGGAGATGCATGAAGATCGGCGTCGACAGCATCACGAAGTTCATCACGCCGTAGCCGATCATCGCGCTCATCAGGGCCACGATGAAGGCCGGCTGGCGCGCGATCTCGCTCATCGGGCGGACGGGGCCGGTGCGCTCCTGCTCGCTCGGCGGCGGGATGTCGGTGAACTTGAGCAGGACGATCATCAGCACCTGCATCGCCAGGATCACCAGGTACACGCCGCCATAGAGTATCGGGCTGATCAGGTCGTAGCCGATCGACGACAGCGTCGGCCCGACGAAGCCCGCGAACACGCCGCCCGCGATCACGAGACTGACCGCCTTCTTGCGGAAGTCGTCGCTCGCGGCGTCGACGGCCGCGAAGCGGAGCTGCTGGTTCGCGCCCGCGGACGCGCCGAACAGCGCCGACCCGGCGCAGAAAATGAGGAAGCTCTGCAGGTAGAGCGCGTAGATCATCAGCCCCGCGCCCGCGCAGCCGATGATGAGGAACACGATGAAGCCGTTGGCCCGTCCGATCTTGCCCATCAGCAGCGCCGCCGGGATGGTCGAGGTCGTCATCAGCAGGAACTGGATCGTGATCGGCACGGTCGCCCAGCCCGGGTTGGGGCCGATCGACGCGCCGATGATCGACGAGACCGAGAAAATCAGGACCATCTGCGTCTGGCCCAGCGCCTGGCAGAAGGCAAGCAGGCCGACGTTGCGGCGTTCGAGTGTCATGTTCATGCGGCGGACATTCCGCCACCGTCGCGTGAATTACAAGGCCGCAGTGTGAATAGCTGACCTGCGTCAGCCGTCCTTGCGCAGCACGTTCTCGACGAACACGTCCAGGACCACCTCCTCGCCCAGCGTGCGCTGCGCCACGGCGCGCAGGTGCGCCTTGACGGCATCGAGCGGGATGCGCGCGCTCTTGCGCCGCGCGACGAGGTTGTGGAGCGCGATGAACATGGCGTCGCGCAGCTTCGAGCGTTTCGCCAGGACCAGGTCGCGCTGGCCGGCTTCCGCGATCTCGAGGGTCGGCGCGACGGTGTAGAGGCCGACCACGCTGTCGGCGTCGAACAGCGTGACGGTGATCGCGTCGAGCCTGACGTAGAAATGCTCCGGAACGCCTTCGGGCGCGGCCTCCTCCGACTCGGCCGCGAAGCCGCCCGCCGGCGCGAGTGCGACCAGCGCCAGAACAAGCGCCGCCGCGACGGCCAGGCGATGATGACGCATGCCCATCCGCGCGCCCTAGCCCGCCACCACGCGGATGTCGCGCACGAGCACGTCGTGCACGACCCCGATGCCGAGAATGCGGTTGTTCTCGGCGCGGACGCGGTTCTTCAGGTAGACCGTCTCGATCGTCCCGTCCGCGGTGCCGGGGAACGGCCGCGACGTCAGGGCGCGGACATAGGCCTCGCGCAGGCGCGGCATCACGGCCCGCACATGCTCGTCGGCGTGCTCGGCGCGGTCGACCTCGAGCGCAAGCGTCACGACGATCTTGTGGTGCGCGCCTTCCGCCGTCGAGAACGGCACGAACAGCGGGTCGAGGTTGATATAGATGAGTTCGCCGGGCGCGACCGGTTGCGGCTCGGGCTCCGGCGCCCCGGCCTCGGCGAGCGCCGGGTCGGGTGCGGCGAGCACGAACTTGTAGCCCGCGGCCCCGCCGCCGGCGACGAGCAGGACGAGCAGGATGAGGAGGAGCCGCTTCTTGCCCTTCTTTTTCGGCTTTTCCGCGCTCGAATCCTTGCCCGCACGCATGGCGCGGATATCCGCTTCATTCTGGGCGCGGGACTTCTGCCCGGAAGTGTCTGAACCCGCCATCGCCAGCATCCAGTCGGTTGCCCGCCTCGTCCAGCACGACGACCGGGCGGTCCTGAGTGTCGCGCGCGACCGTCCGGCCGATGCGCGTGATCGCGACCCCGGTGTCGCGCGCCGCGTCCGCGATCGCGGACCGCGCCGATTGCGGGGCGGTGAGGACGATCTCGTAGTCGTCGCCACCGGCCAGCAGACTAAGGCGCAATGGTTGATCGTCCGTTACCGCAGCCCGCGCGGAATCGGACAGCGGCACGTCGTCCAGCCGGATCTCGGCGCCGACGCCGGACGCGGTGCAGACATGCCCGAGATCGGCGAGCAGCCCGTCCGAGACGTCGGCCGCCGCGCTCGCCAGTCCCACGAGGCGCGCCCCGGTGAACACCCGCGGCTCGGGCCGCAGGAACCGGCCGGCGAGTGCATCGCGGTCCCCCGCGTCCGGAAGCGACATGCGCCCCTGGATCACCGCGAGCCCGAGCGCCGCATCGCCCACGCTCCCGGTGACATACACGTCGTCCCCCGCGACCGCGCCGGAGCGCTTTATCATTTTGTTTTCAGTAACATACCCAAAAATGCTGATGTTGATTGCGAGCGGCCCGGACGTCCCCGTCGTGTCCCCGCCGAGCAGGCCCGGACCATAGGCCTGCTGGTCCACCGCGAGCGCCCCGGCGAACGCCGCCAGCCATGCGTCGTCAATGCCCGACGGCAGCTGCAGCGCCAGCGTGTAGGCCACCGGCGCGGCCCCCTTTGCGGCGATGTCGGACAGGTTCACCCGCAGCGCCCGGCGCGCGATGTCGCCGGCGGCCATGTCGTCGGGAAAGTGGATGCCGGCCACGACCGTGTCGGCCGAAACGACCAGGTCCATCCCGTCGGGCACGCGGATCAATCCGGCATCGTCGCGAAGCCCAAGCGCGCCGGGCGTATTACCGGCGAGCGGCGCGAAATGGCGCGCGATCAGCTCGAATTCGTCAATCGGCGCCGCCATGACCGGCCGGTTCCGTCTGCATCAGCTCGTCCTCGCGCACCACCCGCCCGAACCGGTCGAGCACCGCGTTGACGAGGCCGGGCTCCCTGCCGTCGAAAAAGGCATCGGTCAGGTGCATGTATTCGCTGATCGAGGCCCGGGCGGGGATGTCGGAGCGGCTGCGCAGCTCGTACGCCCCGGCCATCAGGATCGACCGCAGGAGCGGCTCGAGCCGCTCGGCCCTCGTCTTGGCGTCCAGGCACCCGTCGAGGGCCGCCATCAGTTCCTCGCGCGACTTGGTCACGCCGGTCACGATATCCGCGAACAGGGCCTTGTCGGCCTCCAGGCGCAACCGTTCGCCATCGTCCTCGTCGATCTGCTCGGTCCGGTGCTGAAGGAACTCGAGGATGGTCGCGTCGGCCGTGCCGCCGCGGATCTCGATCTGGTAGAGCGCCTGCACGGCGAGCAGCCGCGCCGCGCCGCGCGCGCTGGCCGCGGCGCCCTTGCGCGGCGATCCCGGGGCAGCCTGTCCACCGTCCCCCATCAGCGCGGGAACATGCGGAACTGGCGCTTGAAGTCGACCATCTGCAGGCAGGCATTGGCGGCATCCGCGCCCTTGTTGCCCCGGTCGACCGCCGCGCGCGCCATCGCCTGGTCCCGGTTCTCCGTCGTCAGCACGCCGAAGCCCATGGCCAGGCAGTGGCGGACGGCGAGGTCCTGCAGGCCGCGCGCGCATTCCCCGCACACATAGTCGTAATGGGTCGTCTCGCCGCGGATCACGCAGCCGAGCGCGATATAGCCGTCGAACCGGCGCCGGCCGCCGGAAAACTCCGGCGAGCGCATCGCGATCGCGATAGCGGCCGGGATCTCGAACGCCCCCGGCACCTCGTAGAGCTCGTGGGTCGCGCCGGCCTCCTCCAGCACCGCGAGCGCGCCCTCGAGAAGCTGCTCGGCCACCTCTTCGTAGTAGCGCGACACGGCGATCATCACATGCGGCTGGTCCGACATCGCGGCGCTCCTATGCGGTCTTGTCGACGGGAACGGGGCGGGTCTCGACGAGGCGCAGGCCGAAGCCTTCCAGGCCCACGATCGAGTGCTGCGAGTTGGACAGCAGGATGATGTCGCGCACGCCGAGGTCGACGAGTATCTGCGCACCGACCCCGTAGTCGCGAAGCTCGTTGATCGGGTTCTTGGGTTTCGACTGCACGCGCTTGATCCGGTCCGACAGCGCCGTCGGCGAGGTGTCGCGGATCAGGACGATCACGCCCGACCCCTCCTCGGCGATTATCTCCATCGTGCGCTGGAGGATGCCGGCATCCTTTGTATCGAGGCTGCCGAGCGCATCCGAGCCAATGCTGAAGGAGTGCATCCGCACCAGCACCGGCTTTTCGGGGTCGATCTCGCCCTTCACGATCGCCAGGTGCTCCGCGTACTCCACGGTGTTG
>JAEPNS010000086.1 GCA_017643325.1 Alphaproteobacteria bacterium
GACAAGGCAAACAGGGTGATTTCCGCGTGCAAGGCGGATATGGATTCTGCGTGGAGATACCAGCAAATTCAGACCGGGTTTCGCGCACAGCATTTCGCGACAGCGCGCGGCACGCGCGAACTCCCGGACCTGGGCGACCGCCCAAACACGCCTTCCGCAGACGCCATATGGAGGAACGGAAAATTCCACGACTTGCGCGACTGCCATGGGTGTTGGCGACGTTGCTTGGCGCATCCCTCTTCTCGACAGTTGCACTTCGCGCGGATTCATTCCCGAAATACATTTTCTACTGCTCCGGAATCATCGAAACGAAATTGGGGGCCGGATCGAGCGCAAGCGAAACACGCTCGGCAACGACGGTCGTGCTCGAAGTCGAGGCGGAGCGGCTGGTCATGATCGGCCATGATGCGACCGCGGTCCTTCGCGTGCTGCGGACGGAAGAACGGCAGGGCGGAACGGTTTTTCACTTCGGCGGGATTAACGACGCGATCGTTTATAAAGGCAGTCTATCGTTGCCGAATTTGGAACTAAAGGTCCGCGGAACACAGGAGCGCCTGCGGATCGATATCCGAATGGATTGCGGGAGCAATTCGCCTTTACGGCTGTTCTGATGCCCGGCCATCGGAAAAAAGCCCGGCCAGGGAAAAAGGAAAACACATGACCGAAACCACCAAGCTGGATCCCGATCTTCTTGTCGACACCGACTGGCTGGCCGCCCATCTGGGCGATCCGGACATCAGGATTTTCGACGTAACGACCGTGCTTGTGCCTGACCCCGAACTGGAATACCGGGTCGAGGGCGACCGGGCGGGCTGGTCGAAGGGCCATATCCCGGGCGCGTGCTACATCAATTGCCAGGACGACCTGTCGATCACACCGCATGACCTGCGGTTCATGCTCCTCGATCCCGACGAGTTCTCCGCCCGTGCGGGCGCGCTGGGAATCGGTGACGATACGCGGGTGGTCTTTTACAGCCGCACCCAGCCCTTCTGGTCGACGCGTGCTTGGTGGTCATTCTACGCGATGGGCTTCGACGGTGGGATGGTGCTCGACGGCGGATTCGCGAAATGGGAAGCGGAAGGCCGGCCCGTCTCGACCGACCCCTGCGCCCTGGAACCGGCGACTTTCACCGCCCGTCCGCGTCGCGATGTGATCTTCGACAAGAACGACGTGCTCGCGGTTCTCGACAAGCCGGACGTCGCGGTCGTGAACGCCCTGTCGGCCGAACAGTTCACGGGAACCGGCGGCATGACCTTCGGCCGCGCGGGCCGGATCGCCAACAGCGTGAATGTGCCCTACGCCAAGGTCTGCGACATGGAAACGGGCGAGTTCGCCGACGCGCAAACGCTGCGAGCGATGTTCGACGATGCCGGGGCGACACCCGACCGGAAGATCGTGAACTACTGCGGCGGCGGTATTTCCGCGACGCTCGGCTTCTTCGCACAGAAAGCGCTGGGTTACCCCGACGTCGCACTTTACGACGCCTCGATGCAGGAATGGGGCAAGGACGAGAGTCTGCCGATGGAACGCGACTAGGCCGGCAAAACGCCGCCCGTGTCACCACGGGCGGCGTCTGCTTTTTGCAACGAGTTTACTTCGCCGCCGGGTTTTGGAGGACGGCGAGACTACTTGCCTGTTTTCGCTTCGACGTCGGCCTTCGCGTCCGCCTCGAGAATCCATCCGTCACCGGATACGACATAGGCGTCCATCTTCTCGATCTCGGCCTTGGTCTTCGCACTCACGAACACATCGCCGTCCTGGTTCAGGGTGGACATCGGAACGAGCACATGACGCTCGCCCAGACCCAGGAAGCCGCCAAGACCGACCATGACCTGGTTCGCCTCGCCATTCCGGCCGATGATCACATCCTCGATCTCGCCGATCACATCGCCGTTCGCGTTCTGGATATCGGTCCCGATGAGTTCCTCGGCTGAAAAGCCGCCGGCGACCTTCAGGCCCGGGTCGGAACTGCGGTCGTAGGAGCGAAGTTCGGCCAAATCGTTCCTGGCTTCGCGCTTCGCCTCGGCTGCTTCCGCTTTCGCTTCGCGCTTGAGTTCAGCCATCTCTTCCTTGGCTTCGCGCGTGACCTCCGCCGTTTCCTGCTTCATCTCGCGCTTGGCTTCGGCTGCCTCGCGCGCAGCTTTTTCGGCAGCTTCTTCGGCTTCGTACTCGGCCACCGTCAGCCAGCGAACCCCGTCTTCACGCCAGCCTTCGAGACCTTCGAGCTCGGCCTTTGTCTGCGCGGTCATGAAGCCGTCGGCATGCCCCTTCAGGGCTTTGAGCGGCATCACGACGTGCTTGTCGGCGCCGAGCCAGCTTCCATCGATCTCGACCAGAACCTGCGTACCGCTCTTGCTGGCGGGATCGATCAGGATGTCCTCGATGTCGCCGATATCCTCGCCATCGGCGTTCAGCACGTCCGCGCCGATCAGTGCCTCGGCGGAGAACTGTCCCTTCAACTTTGCGGACTCATTGAATAGCTCAAAGCCGGTCCGCATCTCGGCGTCGGACGTCGCCATCCCCTGCTTGTCCCCGGCCATCGCCGCGCTGCCCGTCGCAAGCGCGAGAGCCACGGCCGTCGTCGTCAAAAATTTGGTGCTCATGGTTTTCAAATTCCTCCGTTTAGAGCCGGTGTACGCGCGGGAAACGCGCAACGGAACGAAAGGGTCCCCAAGCCGCTCTAAAGAAGGACATTTTTTGCTGAAAATCGTTGAGGTCAGTGCCGGAACTTACTCAACACCCGCGAGTGACCTGCGCCCGTAGAGGTGGCGCGCGCCCTCGGCATCGCCAGGCGTCAGCGCAGTCAGATTTTCCTGGTAGGCGAAGCCCATGACCTGGCCGTCCTTGCCCGGATGGTCGAGGCCGATCGCGTGGCCGATCTCGTGCGCCACAACATAGCGCACGTCATAGGTCTTCAGGTTTCCGTCGAACCCGATACGCCATGTCTCGTTCGGATTGAGGCAAATCATCGAGGCCTTGATGCGGTCCGCGACCGGTTCTCCCTGGCTCACTCGGTTGAGCAGCTCGGCCGGTTGGCTCGCGCCATGCAGCTTGAGGTCCGTCCACGCGATGCCGCGCGGCTCCAGCTGCGCCGCGATCACGATATCCGCACGCACGCCCGGAGCCGCCTCGGTGAACCGGATGTTCGCGACCGCCTCCCACATCGCGAAGGCTGCCCTGACCTGGGCACGAAACTGCGTCTCGCTCATGCCCGCGTAGCGCAAGAGCCCGTCGAGATTGCGCGTCGCCTTGCAATTGATGGCGGTCGCGTCGCGGCGGACGTCGCTCTGCAGTCCCCAGGTCACGTGCGCGGATGTGCCGAGATCCGAACTCCCCCACTTCACCGGGACGCCGTCGAACATCAGCAGCCGGTAATCCGTCCCGTCGCCGGACGCGGCTCCCGGCACGGACGCGGCCAGCATCGCCAGAACCCCGATCGCGCCCCGCCGGAACCGGCGGGCGTTCTTCCACCACCCCATGTGGACCTCCCGATCCCCGCTGATGCAAGCCATCCCCGCAGGCAAGGCATCAGCTGCACAACATACACATACTACATATTATGGGTATACGATAGAAGGACCGGGCCGGTCCAAGCCTCGTTTTTTAACATTTGTGGTATGCAGGCCGGGATCAGGAGGCACGTTCGATGTTTTTCAATCCGCTCGAAGTCGGCATGAAGCCCGACCCGTTCAAATACACCGTCTACAACGCGCTCGTGGTGCCGCGGCCGATCGGCTGGATCTCGACCATGAGCGCCGACGGCGTCGTCAACCTGGCGCCGTTCAGCTTCTTCAACGCGCTGTCCGGCGACCCGCCCTGCGTCATGTACTGCCCGAACGCGGTGAAGCCGGGCACGGAGGAGAAGAAGGACAGCTACACGAATGTGCAGGAGACCGGCGAGTTCGTGTTCAACATGTGCACCTGGGGCCTGCGCCACGAGATGGTCGCGACGGCCGAGCACGCGCCGTCGAGCGTCGACGAGATGGCGGCGGCCGGCCTGGAGGCCGCGCCCTGCCACAACGTCAAGCCGCCGCGGGTCAAGGCCTCGCCGGTGGCGCTGGAATGCAAGCACTTGCAGACCATCGACCTGCCGCCGGGCCGGACGTCCCAGTCGCACATGATCATCGGCCAGGTCGTCGGCATCCACATCGACGACGACGTGATCGAGGACGGCATGGTCAACGTGCACAAGATGGAGCTGATCGCGCGGCTCGGGTATCTCGACTATGCGAAGATCGAGAGCGAGAACATCGTCTCGCTGAAACGGCCGGACCGGGGAACATATGAGCAGCCGGGAATTAAGTCCGGCTGAATTCAGGCTCATTTAATTCAGGGGGGAACAAATCATGCTGATCGCGGACTCGCAGGTGCATCTCTGGACGTTCCGGGGCGACGGCAACCCGTGGCACCGGATGGTCGACCAGTACACGGCGCCGGAACTGGTCGCGGAGATGGACGAAGCCGGCGTCGACCGGGCCGTGGTGGTGCCGCCGATGTGGATGGGCAACGACAATTCGCAGGCCTGCGCGGCGGCCGCGGCCTACCCGGACCGCCTCGCGGTGCTCGGCCGGCTCGACCTGTTCGACCCGTCGGGCGCGGAAAAGCTGGCCGACTGGACCGACCAGCCCGGCATGCTCGGCCTGCGCTTCACGATGGGCAAGCCGGAGGAACAGGAGCTGCTGAAGTCCGGCGGGCTGGACTGGCTGTGGTCGGCGGCGGAGAAGAACGGCCTCCCGGTGATGTTCATGCTCGCCGGCAGCGCGCCGGAAGCGGGAAAGATCGCCGCCGCGCATCCGGGCCTGAAGATCACCGTCGACCATCTCGACCTGCCCGGGCGCACCGTCGACGATGAAGCCTTCGCCAACCTGCAGAACCTGCTCGATCTGGCGAAATACGAGAATATCTCGGTAAAAGCCTGCACGATCGCGGCCTATTCGTCCCAGGACTACCCCTGGCCGAACACCCACGAGCCGCTGAAACGCGTCGTCGACGCCTTCGGCCCGTCGCGGGTGTTCTGGGGATCCGACCTGACCCGCCTGCCCTGCTCCTACCGCGAGTGCGTGACCCAGTTCACCGAGGAGCTCGACTGGCTCACCGGCGACGACCTGGAGCTTGTGATGGGCCGCGCGCTGTGCGACTGGATCGGCTGGGATTATTGAGGAGGAACGCCAGATGAAGACCGAACCGCAGCTCGTCCGCTTTTCCGAGCTCGTGCCCTACAAGGACACCATGAACGACGCCCACGGCATCCCGCCCGAGGCGATGCAGATGATGTCGTCGGACAAGGTCTACCCCGTCATGAGCCCCGAGGGCTGGCAGGGCCGCAGCAAGATCGCACCGGTCAAGGGCGGCCCGGGCCTGACCGTCACCATCGCCGAGTGCCCGCCGGGGGATTCGTCGGGCCTGCACAAGCACATGGCGACGGTGGAGAACTTCTTCTGCATCCAGGGCACCTTCGAGATCACCTGGGGGGACGAGGGCGAGCATTCGGTCACGCTGGAGCCGCTCGACTTCATCTCGGTCCCGCCGGGCATCTACCGCGAGTTCCGCAACATCGGCGACGACATGGGCCGGCTGTTCGTGGCGATCCAGTCGCCCGAGGGCGAGGCCCACGACACGGTGATCCACGCCGCGGCCGCCGGCGAGGAGATCGAGCGCCGCTGGGGCAAGGACACCCGCGAGGCGATGGCCGGCATCGGCATCCGCTTCGGGGAGTAGAACCACCCTTCGCTGACTGAGCCCTCACCCTGAGCCTCCTCACCCCGAGCTTGTCGAGGGGCGAAGGGCGAGGGCGACACCCCTCATACTTCGACAAGCTCAGCATGAGGGTTGTCAACGAGTGCCCACCTCACCCTTGCAACGGCAGGGAGCCTGGAAACGCGCGGTTTTGAATACACGAAAATTCGTCATCCCTGCGAAAGCAGGGATCCATTATCGCCGATGCCCGCCCGGGCCAGCGCCTGCGACAATGGACCCCTGCTTTCGCAGGGGTGACGAGTATTGGTTGGGGATACGGCGTGCGTTCCCTGCATTCCCCGGAACAAAGCAAAGAAAACCCCATGCCCGACCTCTCCTTCCTGCCGCCGGACCTGATCGACGCGCGCCTGCTGTTCGCGGCGCTGACGGTGCTCGCCTCGGGGCTGATCCGGGGGTTCTCGGGCTTCGGCTCGGCGCTGATCAACGCGCCGGTGCTCTCGCTGATCTACGGGCCGACGGTCGGCGTGCCCGTCGCCGCGCTGGTCGAGGTCGCGCCCGCGGTCCAGCTCACGCCCGGCGCGGTCCGGGTCGCCCAGTGGAAGAGCGTGTGGGCCTTCGCGATCCCGGCGCTCATCCTGCTGCCGCTGGGCACCGTGGTGCTGACCTCGGTGCCCGCCGACGAGATGCGGCGCGGCATCGGCGCGGTGGTGCTGGTGCTCGCGCTGATCCTGTGGTCGGGCTGGCGCTACCGGGGTCCGCGCGGCACCGGGCCCGCCATCTTCGTCGGGCTGGTCGGCGGCTCGCTCGCCGGCGCGACGGGCGTCGCGGGACCGCCGGTGATCCTCTACCTGATGTCCAGCGACGCCCCGCCTGCCGTGATCCGCGCCAACCTGATCGGCTATTTCACGATCATCCTGTTCGGGCTGACGGCGGTCTTCGTCATCAAGGGCCTGATCACCGCCGAGGTCCTGTGGATCACCGCCGCGCTGCTGGTCCCGTTCATCGTCGGCGGCGCGGTCGGCGCGAAGCTCTTCCCGCTGGCGAGCGAGAAAACCTTCCGCCGCATCGCCCTGACGGCGCTGACCGTCTCGGCGCTGTACGTGCTGGTGGCGTAGGGGCGCAACCTCCACATCCGCGCAACTCGTCACCCCTGCGAAAGCAGGGGTCCATTGTCGCAGGCGGTTGCCCGGTCGGGCTTCGGCGTTAATGGATTCCTGCCTTCGCAGGAATGACGAGTTTTCGTGTCCGCACCGACGTGCGTCCTGACGCCAGGGAACCAGCAACGGCCGCCGCCACCCTCCTTTCGTCACCCCTGCGAAAGCAGGGGTCCATTGTCGCAGGCGGTCGCCCGGTCAGGCTTCGGCGTTAATGGATTCCTGCCTTCGCAGGAATGACGAGTTTTCGTGTCTCGAGAGCCGTGCGTTCCTTGCTTACGCTGGCATCCCCGCCCCCTCCGGTGCCATCATCGCCGCGGGGAGGAACTCATCCATGAAACGATCGCTGTTCGCCGGCCTGCTGCTCACCGTCGCGACGACCGCCGCCCATGCGGGCTCCACCGACGACGCCATGTACTTCCACAGCCAGGTGCGCGACGCGCCGGAATGCACGGCGACGGCGGCGGACGGGACGGTCTCCTACCCCGGCGCCATCAACAGCCCCGCGGCCACCTGCCCCGACACGTTTGCCTGGGCGACCTTCCTGGAGACGATCCGGTCCGGCTTCTGGGAGAACTGGGCCAACGACGAGACGGTGTGGGTGAAGGACCCGAAGCCGCTGTGTGCGACCGACGGCTCGACCGACTGCTGCTTCGTCGACGCCGGGGCGACGCCGCAGGTCGGCTATCGCGACGCCGACGGCGACGTCCGCGCGCCTGACGACGTCGGCGGCCCCGGGCAGTTCTGCCCCTACATCCCGGGCGACTGGGGCGGCGCGCTGGAGACGACCTTCGCCGGCGGCAAGCCCGGCAACAGCCACAACGCGACCTTCCTGCGCGCGCTCGACCCCGCCCGCATCGCGCGCCAGGGCCAGGTCGAGGTCGTCTACCGGAACGACAGCTTCGTCCGCTACACCACGGCGCAGGAGCTCTACTCGAAGCCGGGGCTCGCGAAGCTCTACGCGCGCATGGCCGGCGAGGCCGAACACTCGAAACCCCACCGCCCCGGCGGCCAGGGCGTCGTCTACCCGTCGTCGGCGGTGATGTTCAAGGTCGCCTGGATCGACGAGGAAACCATGCTTTCGCTCGGCTACGTGAGCGACCACGACAACGACGCCGCGACCCCGCCCCAGAACCCGGAGCGGCCGTACATCACCCAGAAGATCCGGGCCTCGTCCGACGATGGCAAGACCTGGCACGAGCGGCTGTACTATCTCGCCAGTGTCGCCGCCTCGACCAAGGCCCTGCCCGACTGGCACTGGTTCGCCTTCGAGCATGCGGACAATCTCGGCCGCTGCGACTTCACCGGCTGCAACGACAGCTTCGGCGTGCTGCACCGGGTCACGGTCGACGCGCCGCTGCAGTCCGAGAAGGACACGACGCTCACCACCACCTTCGAGAGCAACTTCATCGCGCCCCGCGTGAAGGACGACGACCTCAACGACGACACCGACCTGTTCGACCTCGCGAAGGCCTACCCGGCCGGCGAGATGACGAAGGCACTCACGGACCTGTTCGCGGGCATGGGGATCGGCGGCGGCGATCCGTCCGGCGTCGATCCGGAGCACCCGAAGGTCACCGACCCGGCCTGGAAGAGCTACCGCCTGAAGGGCACCCAGACCCGCTACGTGAACCGCGACGGGGTGCCGACGCTGCTCGGCTCGTCGATCAACGAGGGCGGCTTCGTGAACACCGCGTCCTGCATCTCCTGCCACGTGCAGGCGTCGGTCAACGCCGACGGCGGCAACGGCGTGCCGGGCGTCGGTTCGACGGGCCGCCTCAACATCTTCGGCATCGGCACGGTGATCTCCGGCCCGCCGGTCGTCGGCGACTTCTACGACCGCGGCACGACGAACACCCGCGCGGTGCAGACCGACTTCGTGTGGGGGATTTTGTTCGCGCAGGATGCGGGCGACGCGGTGAAGTAGGCACTACCTCCGCCGGTGGGGGACGCGCGTATCCCGAACCAACAATATTCGTCACCCCTGCGAAGGCAGGAAGAGCACGTCACAAGACGCACCACCACTCGTCACCCCTGCGAAAGCAGGGGTCCATTGACTCAGGCGGTTGCCCGGTCGGGAATCGGCGTTAATGGATTCCTGCTTTCGCAGGAATGACGAATTTTCTTGTCTCTGAAATCTCGCGTTCCCTGCATTCGCAGGAATGACGAGTTTTGGTGTGGTGTAAGGTTGCGCGCCCCCATGCCCGGCTACGTCTACATCCTCACGAACAGGCGCCACGGCACGCTCTATGTCGGTGTCACCAACGACATCGTCCGCCGTGTGCACGAGCACCGGACCGGCGCCACCGACGGGTTCACGAAACAACACGACCTGCATCGGCTCGTGTTCTTCGAAACCCACGAGACGGTGCCCCTCGCGATCGAGCGCGAGAAGCAGCTCAAGCGCTGGAAGCGCGACTGGAAGATCGAGCTGATCGAGGCGGCGAACCCGGATTGGGACGATCTGTATCCGGGGATCGTGTCCTAACCACCACTCGTCACTCCTGCGAAAGCAGCGAACGCACGTCACAAGAAGCACTACAACTCGTCACCCCTGCGGAAGCAGGGGTCCATTGACTCAGGCGGGTACCGGGTCAGGCATCGGCGTTAATGGATTCCTGCTTTCGCAGGAATGACGAACTTTCGTGTCTCGACCGTCTCGCGTGTCCTGCCTTCGCAGGGGTGACGAACGAGGTGGACACTACCTTCCGTGGGCGGCCATCACGTCGGTCATGGACTGGCCGGCTGCCGCGCAGGCGGCCTGGTGGGCTTTCGAGATCTCGACCACGGGCGGGGGCAGCGCGGTTTCCCTTGCGAAGTGCTCGCGGGCGAGCAGCCTGTCGTGCCAGGCCTTCAGCTTCGGGAAGCGGTCCAGCGGGAAGCCCATGCGCGTGATGCGGAAGACGGTGATCCACCACGCGATGTCCAGCGCCGAGAAGCCCGACGGCATCAGCCATTCGTGCTTCTCCAGCCGCTCCTCGAGCATCGCGAAGGCCTTGGTGAACTCGTCGGTCGCCTCGATCACCTGTTCGTCGGTGATGCCGCCGTTGGCGTTCATGTCGCGCCAGAACTTGACCTCGATCGCCTTGCGGCCGTCCTCCTGCCCGCCGACGGTGTCCGCGCCTTCCTTCTCGTAGATGTCGACCGCCTCGTCGGGCTTGCGCATCTTCTCGACCGGCATGAAGTAGCGGAAGGTCAGCGCGCGCACGCACAGGTGCAGGTCGTCCTCGTATTTCATCAGCCGGTCCATCTCGGCGCGCTCGTCCGGGTCGCTCGGGAACAGCTTGGTGTCGCCGTCGAAGGTCTCGTCGACATACTCGATGATGTCGTTGCTCTCGATGTGGACGTCGCCGTCATGCACCAGGATCGGCACCAGCCCGCGCGGGTTGATGCCCATGAACCAGGGCGTGAAGTTCTCGTTGGCGCCGATGTCGCAGTGGTGGGATTCCCATTCCACGCCCTTCTCGGCCAGGGCGATGCGCGTCTTCTGGGAGCAGGACGAGCCCATGAAGTGGATCAGGTGCAGCCCCTTCCAGTCGAGCACCTCGGTGGTGCGGATATCCTCGCGCGCGAGCTTGACCATGGTCGTGTTTCCTCTTCCCCGGTGCCGTTGGTTGCGCGGAGTTTAGCGGGGTCGGTTGCCGACGTCATGCGCGCGTACGCTCAGCGCACTTGTACACTCCCCCTCGTCACCCCTGCGAAAGCAGGGGCCCATTGTCG
>JAEPNS010000087.1 GCA_017643325.1 Alphaproteobacteria bacterium
TGGGCGCGCTTGTAGCCCTCGATCTTTGCGTCCTCGAACGCTTCCCAGTCCGGCACCTTGTCGCGAAACCGGCCGACATAGGTCTCCATGATCTCCTCGAGCGTGGCGTTTTCGAGCTCGGGCGGGCGCGGATGTCGGGCAACACTCATCGGGAACCTCCGGGATTGGGCCTGACGCGAGCCAAGCACGCCGGAATTGGCCGGTCAAACCCGTAACGGCCGCGCGCTGCGCGGCTTTGTCGCGGCCATGATTTCGTCCCATTAATCGGTTGGAATCGTATTTTCCGTAGGTTATCCGTGCAGCCTCGCCGCATGGACCGGTTTGACGATCGCTTACAAAGGTACCCCTCGATGACACGCAAGATCACATTGGCCGCGGCCCTCGCCGCTTTCGCCGTCCTGCCCACGGGCGTTGCGCAGGCCCAGGACGCCGCCGCCGGCGAGAAAACCTTCCGCAAATGCGCGTCGTGCCACTCGCTGGAAGCCGGCAAGCGCAAGGTCGGCCCGTCGCTCTACGGCGTCATCGGGCGCACCGCCGCGACGACCGAAGGCTACAAGTATTCCTCGCCGCTCACGGCCGCGGGCGAGGCCGGTCTCGTGTGGGATGCGGACAACATGGCGGTTTACCTCGCCGACACGAACGCGTTTCTCAAGGCCTACCTCGAGGAAAAGGGCGTGAGCGCCAAGGGCCGCTCCAAGATGTCGTTCAAGCTGACCAAGCCCGAGGAACAGCAGAACGTGATCGCCTATATCGAGTCCGTCGCCAAGTAGCCTCTGCTCCTGACCTCGCGACGGGCTACGCCCGGCCGAGAATTGTCACGCAGGCCACGGCCTCCTCGATGCCGTGGAACCCGCCACCGTTCTCCGCGATGGCATGGCGCGCATCCGGCACCTGCCGGGCGCCGGCCTCGCCGCGCAGCTGGGTCGTCAGCTCGAACACCTGGGCAAGTCCCGTCGCACCGACGGGGTGCCCCTTGGACTCAAGCCCGCCCGACGGGTTGACCGGGATCTTTCCGCCGAGGCTCGTGGCGCCAGATTCGGTCAGCGGACCGCCCGCGCCGAAATCGCAGAACCCGAGATTCTCGACCTGCTGGATCTCCGCGAAGGCCGTCGCGTCGTGGACCTCGGCAACATCCATGTCGTCCGGCCCCAGACCCGAGCGTTCGTAGGCATCCTTCGCTGCCAGGTGGGTCACATGCCGGTCGAACGCGTCTGGAGCCCGGTCCGATCCCGTGCGCAGTGCTGTCGCCTCGATCTTCACGGCGCGCGTCCGGTCGAAACGGCCGAGCTCCTCCTCGCGGCACAGGACGGCCGCCGCGGCGCCGTCGGAAATCGGCGAGCACATGGGCAGCGTCAGCGGCCAGCTCACCTTGCGCGCAGCCATCACCTCGTCGACCGTCATCGGATCGCGGTACTGGGACAGCGGATTGTGCTGGGAATGGACATGGTTCTTCGCCGCGACCGCGGCGAGCTGGCGCTGCGTCGTGCCGAAGGCCTTCATGTGGAACTTCGCCAGCGCGCCGTAGATATCCATGAACACGCTGCGCGTGCCGGTGTCCTCCTCGCCGTCGGGGTCGTCGAGGCCGTCGCCCAGTGACAGCAGACGTGCCGTCGCCGCCTCGACGTTATGCACGTCCCAGCCGCCGTCGAAGACCGACATCATCTTCGCCTTGTCCTCGTGAAACATCTTCTCCGCGCCGACCGCCAGCGCGACGCCACCGCGCCCCGCCTCCAGCCATGTCGCCGCCTGGTCGAGCGCCGTCGAGGCGCTCGCGCACGCGTTCTCCACGTTGGTCACGGGGATTTCCTGGATGCCCATGTTGCGCAGCGCGATCTCGCCGGTGATCGAGCCCTGGCCCTCGAGGATCGACTGGCTGGCATTGGCAAACCAGGCCGCCTCGATGTCCGAGACGTCCGCGCCCGCATCCGCGAGCGCGCCCGACACCGCCTCGCGGGTCAGGTCCTTGACCGACCGGTCGAGAAACCGCCCGAAAGGCGTCATCCCGACGCCGACGATATAGATATCCGGCATGTTCCTGTCCTCCGTGCGTGTCGTGGCCGCGGCTATGCCGCGTCGTCGACCTTCGTGTTCTTGACGGCCTTGTAGGTGTTGGCGATGTACCAGTCGAGAAAGTCGTTGTAGCTGATCGGCGCGTGCTTCGGCGCCTCACCGTCGGGTCCCGGGATGCATTCGATCATCGCCTGCGCGCCGGGGTTGAAGAAAAGCGGGATCGAGTGCCGGTCCACGTTGCCGTTCGGCGAGATCACGCGGTGCGGACTCGCCAGCCAGCGGTCGTTCGACCAGCGGCGCAGCATCTGGCCCGCGTTGATGATATAGGCGCCCTCGACGCGCGGCGTGCCGATCCATTCGCCGCCCGGAAGCTGGACCTCGAGCCCGGCGACCTCCGTCTGCGGCAGGAAGGTCAGGAAGCCCGCGTCGGTGTGGGCACCGACGCCAAGCTGGTCCTCGACGTAATCGTCGACGCGCGGATAATGGATCAGGCGCAGCCAGGCCAGCGCATCGTCGAAATGCGGATCGAAATAGTCGGTCGGGACGCCGAGCGCGGTCGCGTAAACAGGCAGCAGCTTCTGTCCGAGGCCATAGATCGCCCTGTAGTACGCCTGGATATTGTCCCGGAAACCCGGCAGGTCCGATTCCGCCGGCCAGGGCTGGGGAATGTAGAAGCGCTCGCCGGCCTTCACCCGCGGATGGTCGGGCGGGAAATCCTGGTTGACGTGGTAGGCCGCGTGCAGGTCGGCCTTGTTCTTCCGGTTGGCGAAGTCGTCGCCGCGCCCGTCGTCCACATTGACGCGCGAGCCGCCGTGGCCGACATAGCCGACGTAGTCCTCGCCCTGCTTCAGCCGCTGCTTGATCTCTAAGGGGAGCGCGTGGAACCGGGCCGATTCCTCGAACGCCATGTCGATCATGTCCTGCGGGATGCCGTGGTTGACCATGAAATAGAAGCCGACCTCTTCGCAGGCCCGGCGCAGTTCGTCGGCGAGACGCTCGCGCGCGCCGTCCTCGCCGGCGAGATAGGGGGCAATATCGAGAACGGGCAGCTTGCTCATGAAGTATTCCTCCGGATGTATGGCCGACCCCGGTGCCGGCCGCCTGCTTCTGACGCACTCCGATCAGAAAAAAGGTCCCGCGATGGAGACTATACGTCTCCGGCAGTCTCCGGCCACCTCGCAGGGCGGGCCATCGATTCCGGGCCACGGTCTCACGGACTGCGCACGGGTTGCAAAGCGGGCGGCGGGATGCGCGCTTTCCGCCTGCGCACCCGGTCCGTTGAAAGCCCTGCTCGACAACTTCGCATCCACATCCGCCGGCGTCGCCTCCGGCACCCCCGGGAACAAGGGGTACTTTTTTGGCCGCGCCATGGAGGGCAGAGGCGACACCGTGCTGTTCGTATCGCTGTGGCAGGACCTCGCCGCGGTGAAGGCCCGGTTCGGCGACGACTGGCAGGTTTCCTACATACCCGACGGATACGACGACCTGGTCGAGGATTACCGGGTTCGCCAATTCGATATGAGCGGCGGCTGGCATCCGGAAAGTTTCTAGTTTTCCGGCCGGAGGGCCGGGAACGTCACCTCGCAAGCTGCCGGATGGTGCCTACTCCGCCGCGTCGCGGGATTCCGTGAAATACGGGTTCCGCGGAACGCCGAAACCCAGCTTCTCGCGCAGCGTGCCCGGCGCGTACTCGGTCTTGTAGATGCCGCGGCGCTGCAGTTCGGGAATCACCTGGTCGACGAACTGCGTGAGCCCGTCGGGCTGGTATCCGACATGGATGTTGAAGCCGTCGCACGCCCCGCTGGTGTACCAGTCCTCGATCTCGTCAGCGATCGACTTGCCGTCGCCGATCATCACGACATGGCCGAAGGACGGCAGGAAGCGCTCGTAGGTCTCGCGGATGGTGAGCTTCTCGCGCAGCGCGACGGCGGCGATGGCGTGACGCCGGCTCGAGCCGCCGGACGCGTCCTCGGTGAGTTCGGGGAACGGGTCGTCGAACCCGTAACCCGTCAGGTCCATGCTGACGTAGTGGGACAGGTTGCGCACACCGACCTTCGGATCGATCAGGGCCTGCAGCTCGGCGAACTGGTCCTCCGCCTCGCTTTGGGTTTCGGCCGCATACACGACGGCGCCGGGGAAAATCCGCAGGTCGTCCGGGGCGCGCCCGTGGTTGGCCGCGCGCTGCTTGAGGTCGTTGTAGAACGCGATCGCCATGTCCTTCTGCGGCGTCGCGCAGAACATGCAGTCGGAGTATTTCGCGGACAGCTCGCGCCCCGGCTCCGACTGGCCGGCGGAGAAGAAGACCGGATATCCCTGCGGCGAGCGCGCCGCGTTGAGGGGGCCCTTCACCTTGAAGAACTCGCCCTCGTGGTTGAGTTCGCGCACCTTGGCGAAGTCGAGGTAACGCCCGGACGCCTTGTCCTCCAGGAACGCGTCGTCGGCCCAGCTGTCCCACAGCCCCTTGCAGACGTCGATAAACTCGGCGGCGCGGGCATACCGGTCGTAGCGAGCGAGATGCTCGTCCTTGCCGAAATTGAGGGAGTCGAGCGCGTTCGAGCCCGTCACCACGTTCCAGCACGCGCGGCCCTTCGAGAGATGGTCGAGGGACGCGAACTTGCGGGCCAGCGTGAAGGGCTCCTCGTAGGTCGTGGTCGCGGTGGCGAGCAGGCCGATGTCGCGGGTGTGCATCGCCAGCGCAGTCAGGTAGGTGACCGGCTCGAACACCGCCGGCTTCACGGTCACGCAGTTGGCCTCGAACAGCTCCGGCCACTCCATGCTCGGCACGCCGCTGCCGTCAGAGATGAACAGCATGTCGAACAGGCCCCGCTCGGCGGTCTTTGCCACCTCGATCCCGTGCTCGAGATTCATGACCGTATCGGACCATGCCTTCGGATGGCGCCACCCCGCGGGATGGTTGCCGACCGCGTGCAGTCCGGTGATCAGGTTCAACATGTCGCTGTGCCTTTCGTGAAGATCGGACGTGAGGGCGCTACTCGGCCGCGACCGCGGACACGGCCTCCTGCATGCTCGCGATGCCCCTGGGCACCGGCTGTTCCGGCGGCGAGCGCAGCAGCGCGTCCAGGTCGGGACGCGCAAAGGGATGCGCCGCCTCGTAGGCCCGGCACATCCGCAGGATATCGGCCTCGCCGTAGAGCGGGCCGACCACCTGCATCCCGACCGGCAGCCCGTCGGCATTCAGGCCGATGGGCAGCGACGCGGCGGGCTGCTTCGTCAGATTGAACGGCGAGGTCAGCACGAGCGGATTGGGCAGGTTCCGGTAGCGGGGATCGCTGGAGCTTTCCTCCTCCGCGCCGTGGGTCGGCAGCGGGGTCGTCGGGGTCACGAGCAGGTCGTAGTCGCGGTAGATCTCGCGCATCTGCGCGCCGAGCTGCTCACGCTTCTCGCGCGCGTGCAGGTAGTCGAGAAGCGGCGTCTCGCGGCCAGCCTTCACATACTCAAGCAGCACGGGGTGCATCATCGCCTCGTCGGCCTCGGTGAAGCCGAATAGCCGAAACGCGTTGGCGAGGCCGGGCGTCATGAGCGTCGACAGGATCTTGCCCGGATCGTTCATCACGTGACCGGTTTCGTCGACGGTCGCGCCCAGCTCACGGAGCTCGTCAACTGCGCGGCGGACCATGTCGTCGATTTCGGGATCGACGTCCACGAAGCCGAGATCGGGACTGAAGAGGATACGCATGCCCGACAGGTCCGTCGCGCCGGCCGTGTCCGCATAGGACGGCGGCGGCGGCAGGGCGTAGGAGTCGCGCGGGTCGTCCTGCGCGATCACGTCCATGCACAGCGCGGTGTCGGCGACGGTGCGTGTGATTGGCCCGATCACGGCAAGCGTGCCGAGATAGCTCGAGGGGTAGTCGGGAACGCGGCCGTGGGTGGTCTTCAGGCCGAAGGTGCCCGTGAAGGCCGCCGGCCAGCGGATCGAGCCCGCCGCGTCGGACGCGAGCGCGATCGCGCCCATGTTGGCGGCGGCCGCCGCGGAGGAGCCGCCGCTCGATCCACCGGGTGACTTCGAGAGGTCCCAGGGATTGCGCGTCACCCCGCACAGCTCCGAGCGCGTCGTGCCGGTGGCCCCGAACTCCGGTACCGTGGTCTTGCCCAGCGGCACCGCCCCCGCCTCGCGCATCCGTGCGACCGACGGGGAATCCTCCAGCCACGGTCCCTCCGGGCCGATGGCCCTGCTGCCGCGCCGGGTCGGCCAGCCCTTCGTGACGGACAGGTCCTTGACGGTGAAGGTCACGCCGTCGAGGGGGCTCAGGGGCTTACCGCGCTGCCAGCGCGTCTCGCTGTCCTTCGCGGCCGCGAGCGCGCCGTCAGGGTCCAGCCAGCAGAAGGCGTTGATGTACGGGTTGAGCGCGTCGATGTTGTCCACGACCGCCTGGGTGGCCTCGACCGGGGACAGTTCGCCCGAGGCGAAGTGCCGTGAGGTCTCGGTAGCCGAGAGCGCTGCAAGTTCCTTGGTCATGGTGTCGTTCCCTGATCCGATACGCTTGCGTTGTGCCGCTAATCGCCGGCCGGCGCCTGGTCCGCGATGACGCAGACGAGGTTGCCGCCCAGGGGGCCCTGGTGTTCCGAGCCCGCATTGCCCAGCACCAGTGGCGTCTGGGCGATGGCCGAGACGGTGGCGTGCGCGACGGCCTTCGCGACATGGCCGGAATAGGCCGCGAGCAGGTCGGTGTTGAGGGTATGCCGGTGGTCGCGGCATTGTCCGACCGCATCCGCGCCGGCGTTGACGAAAACCGCGCCGAGCCGCGCGCTGGCCGCGGCGTCGAGGGCGCCGTTTTCGGGCGCGAGCCCTGCCATCTCGAACGCCTGAAGGGCGCCGGCGGTATCGAGCTGGTCCGACATCACGCCCCAGCCCGCACGCTGACGGCCGGGCGCGCCGCGCCGGTTGCCGACGACGACGATCCGCACATTGTGAAGTTCGCCGCCCGACGACGCCGATGCACGCCGGGCGTAGAGGTCGGTCCGGGCGCAGATGGCGTCATCCGAGACGTCGCCCGCGTCCACCTCGCCGAGCGCGATGGCGGCCCCGAGCGCACACGCACCCCGGCTCCGCGCCCCGAGCGCCCCCGCGCCCACGCCCGGCAGGGACTCCGGGCTGGGCTGCGGGCACTTGATCTCGACCGCGGCGACATCGTCGTGCGACTCGATCCCGGCATCGGCCATGGCCGCCGCAACGGATTCGGCCACCACGCGCGCCTGCAACGCCGTGCCCAGTTCCGCTTCCTTCAGAGTGCGCGTGAACGCGAATCCGAGTGCGAGCGCGGTGTCGTGTTGCGGCACCGGGTCCGCGGCCGGGCGCCGCACGAACAGGGTCGCGTGCGGAGTCATCAGGCCCGCCGTCCCCCCGATCGCCATGATCGGGATCTTTTCCGTAATTTGCGCGCGCGGCACGCCGAGGCGCTCCGACAGCAGCAGTTCCAGCGCCAGCGTGAAATAGCCGCGCGCGAACCCGTCGCCCTCGGTCTGGGCGATGACGCCCCGCACGTCCCGCGGCGCGAGAGTCCCGTCGTCGAAGAGAGCCGCGATCCCGGACACGTCGTCCGGCGCTGCCATCGACACGGTGTATACAAGTGATTCGTCCACGAAGGCCTTCCCGCCATGCGATCAGAGAATTGCGCATACAAGTCCCCGGGAAGCCGTCGCAAAAAGCGGGCCAGCTGCATGCGGGACCGGGACACCGGGAAACCGGGCCGTTCAATCGGCCCGGTCAACGCACGCGGCGGCTAATCGGTGACCACATTGCAAATGAGTTAGTCAGCCGGGCGGCAGCAATACGGACCTCGTCGCCGGGCCGGCGAGAGGCGAAACCCCGGTTTTCCGGGAAACATGTCATGAATTGGGGAACCGGCGTGGCGCGCCCGGGAAGATTCGAACTCCCAACCTCCTGATCCGTAGTCAGACGCTCTATCCAGTTGAGCTACGGGCGCTTTGCCGAAGGCGCGCGGACGCTAATCAAAAGACCTTGGGATTGCAAGACCGGGCGGGGACGTTCCCTGTCGAAGGGCTTGCAATGTCGCGCAAATCCCGCCAAAACCCGCTTGCCGCGATTCAGGCCAGTCGGTAACATCGCGCGCAACCAATTGGCTATTCAGCAATTTTTGCGCTGCCGCCACGTCGGCGGGCTCTTCGGGGGGCAGGCGCAGGGGCACCGAGGGACAAGGGAGCGGATGACAAAAAAACGCACCTGGTCGGCATTCGCCGGCGCAGCGCTGCTTTTGGCAGGCTGCGAATTCACCGACGATGCGCTTATCCCGTCCCTGACCGGCGAGGATCCGGCGGGCGACGAACGCATCGAAATTCCTGCCAGCACCGCCGAGGGCAACCGGCTGCCCACGTTCGGCGACAGCATCTTCGAACCCGCGGGCGTAACACCGGGACAGCCGACGGGCACCGAGGTCGGCAAGCGCGTGGAACGGCTGCGCGACGATCTCGGCCGCCTGCAGGTCAGCGTCAGCAACGACAACGACGCGCTCCAGACGCTGCGCCAGCAGACGATCACGGACGCGCTGCGCTACCAGGAACTCATTGCACAGATCCAGGCGAAGCTGCAGGTCGGCACCACGCCCGGGAACCCGAATCTCGTCGCCGCCTGGACGGAGGCCCAGACGATCCTGCAGCGCATCGCCGACAGCGTTGGCCAGATGAACGCCCTGTCCAACAAGGTCGCCAACGACAGCGCACTGTCCGCCTTCATTCTCGAATCCGTGCGCGCCACCTACGGCCTGACCGGCGCGGTGGACGAAGACCATCGCCAGCTCGCCGTGCTCGAGGACGAGACCAACCGCACCGTCGTGCTGATCGACAGGCTCCTGAACGAGCTCAACGAGGACATCGCGCGCCAGACCAATTACGTCAGCCGCGAACGCGCCGACCTGACCGTGCTTTCGGTCGCCGTCAAGAACGGCGAACTGTTCGGCAGCAGTCTGGCGAACCGCGCCTTCGCGACCGCCGCACCCGCGCGCGGCCCGGTCGGCACGCTTGCCAACCGTCGCCCGCTTGTGGTGATCCGCTTCGACCGCCCGAACGTGCCTTACAAGGAGCCGCTGTTCTCGGCCATGTCCGAGGCGCTGAACCGGCGTCCCGGGTCGACCTTCGACGTGGTGTCGATCGTGCCGCAACGCGGCACCCCGGCCCAGGTCGCGCTCAACGCCAACCAGGCACGGCGCAACGCCGAAGAGGTGGTGCAAAGCCTGGTCGAGTTCGGCCTGCCGAGTGACCGCATCTCGATGAACTCCACGTCGAGCGGCCAGGTGGCGAACAACGAGGTCCACATCTACGTCCGCTAGGGACCGGGCGGCGCGGTGTGGCCGCGCCCGTTCGGAAACACCGGCCCTCCGCGCACCCGCACAGGCAGGGGCGAGGCGCTACGTCTCGCGCTCGTCGAGCGCCTGGTCGAACTCGGCGAGCTGCGCCGCGACGCGCCCGTATATCGTGTCGGCCGGATAGGCTCCCTCGGCATCCGGCACACCCGCCGCAATACCCGTAAAGAGTTCGATGGCCGCGTCCACATGGGTGGCGGCGTACATGTGAAACCGCCCGGCCTCGACCTCTGCCGCGACGTCGTCGTCGAGCACGAGGTTCACGGCGTTGGATTCCGGAAACAGCACGCCCTGGGTACCCGTCAGCTCCCCGGCATCGCGGCAGGACCGGAAGAAGCCCTCCGCCTTGTGGCTGAGACCGCCGATGGCCTGCACCTCGCCGCGCTGGTTGACCGAGCCGGTGACCGCAAGATCCTGGCGCAACGGCGCGCCCGACAGGTCCGACAGGATCGCCAGCACCTCGGCCAGCGACGCGCTGTCGCCCTCGACGCCGCCATAACTCTGCTCGAAGGTGATCGAGGCGTTGAAGGACAACGGCATGCGGCGCGCGAACAGCCCGGCGAGGAAGCCCTGGATGACCAGTGCGCCCTTCTGCTGGATCGGCCCGCCGAGCATGACCTCCCGTTCGATGTTGGTCACGCCACGTCGCCCCACCGACGTGCGCGCCGTGACCCGGGACGGTGCACCGAACGCGTGGTCACCCGCATCGCGCACGGTCAGTCCGTTGATCTGGCCGACCGCCGTGCCGGTCGTGGAAATCAGGATCCCGCCGCGACGGATCTGCTCGTGGACCCGGTCCTCCATACGCGCATTGCGCGAGCGGCGGCTGGCCCTGGCCGCGCGGACGGATTCCCCGTCGATGGTCTTGTCGCCCGATGCCTGGGCCGCATAGATCGCCTCATTGACGATATCCTCGACGAGCTCGAATCGGGCCGACAGCTTCTCCCGGTCGAAGGCGAGACGCGACGCGTAGCCGAGCAGGTAATCGATGGCATCGGCGGTGCAGGTGGTCGCGCCGTGCTTGTTGGCGAATCCCTGAAGCAGCCCCGCGTAACAGGCCAGGTTGTCGGCGGTGGCGTCCATGTCCCCGTCGATCTCGGCTTTCACCTTGAAGTAGGCCTGGAACTCGGGGTCGACGGAAAAGAA
>JAEPNS010000088.1:0-2758 GCA_017643325.1 Alphaproteobacteria bacterium
GTCATGGAGCAGGTGCACGCGACCGTCGCCGACCTTGCGGAGGGGGCGCTCGCCGATGTCGGGCTGAGAATCCGCAACGTCTTCGACGAGACTCTCTACGTGAACTCGGCCATCGCGCTGGTGCAGCAGAACATCGTGGTCGGCGGCGTGCTGGCCGCGATCATCCTGATGCTGTTCCTTCGGTCCTGGCGCCCCACGCTGGTCGTCTCGCTGGCGATCCCCGTCTCGGTGGTCGGATCCTTCGTCGCCATGGCTGCGCTCGGCCGCTCGCTCAATGTCATCAGCCTGGCCGGAATAGCGTTTGCCGTCGGCATGGTTGTCGACGCGGCGATCGTGGTGCTCGAGAACATCTACCGCCTGCGTCAGGAGGGCCTTTCGCGATCCGAGGCCGCCTACAAGGGCGCGTCGCAGGTCTGGCCGGCCGTGCTCGTCTCCTCGCTGACCACGGTCATGGTGTTCATCCCGATCCTGATCATGGAACTGGAAGCGGGCCAGCTGTTCCGCGACATCGCGGTCGCGATCTCGGTGTCCGTCCTGCTGTCGCTGCTGGTCTCCGTCACCGTGATCCCCGCACTCGCCAACCGGCTGCTCGTGGGCAGCGCCGCGGAAGGCGCAAAGACGCTCCGAATTCCGGGTGTCGATCACTTCGCGGCCGGGTTCGTCGCCTTCTGGCAGGGTTTCACGCGAATGGTGGTGCGCTCCAAGATCGGTGCGGTGGGGGTCGTCGCGGCAATCACCGTGGCGGCAGCCGCGTTCACCTTCGTGTTCGCACCGAAGCTCGACTACCTGCCCACCGGCAACCGGAATTTCGTGTTCGGCTTCGTGAACGTGCCACCGGGCTACAACCTCGACACCGTCGACGAGATCACCGCGCGTATCGCCGAGAGGACCCGCCATCTCTGGGAGGTCGAGACGGGTCCGGAATCCGAGCCCGGCCAGCCCCCGAAGTTCGAACGCTTCTTCCGGGTACCGTTCGCCGGGCGCGGCTTCATCGGGGGCGCGTCATCGGAACCCGAACGCGCGTCCGAACTGGTGCAGGTCCTGCGCGACGCCTCGGAAGGCGAACCGGGCGTGCGGACGTTTCCGTCCCAGCCCTCGCTGTTCGGCCGTTCGGTCGGCGGGGGACGGTCGATCGACGTCGACATTCGCGGCGCGGATCTCGAGACGGTCTACGACGTCGCCCAGCAGGTCGCGTTCCGCCTGTTCCCGATGTTTTCCCGCGCCGAGGGCCACTCGGTGCGCCCGATCCCCAGCCTGACGCTGTCCGCGCCGGAACTGCAGATCAGCCCGGACCGGGTTCGCCTCGCCGACAACGGGCTGTCGGCCCGTTCGCTCGGGGTCGCCGTCGACGCCTTCAACGACGGCGTCCGGGTCGCGGAGATCACCGTCGACGGCAAGCGGATCGACCTCACCCTGATGGGTCCGCAGGACATGGTCGGCCAGACGCAAGGCATCGGGTCCCTGCCCGTGGTGACCGCCGACGGGCGCATCGTGCCGGTCGAGAGCCTCGCCGACGTCCGCGTCACGTCCGGACCGGTGGAAATCCGCCGGGCCGACCGGGCGCGTACCGTGACCCTGCAGGTGTCACCGAGCGCGCAGATGCCACTCCAGGAGGCGCTCGAGAAGATCGAGGAAGAGGTCGTCACCCCGATGGAGGAGGCCGGGCTGCCCGACGGCGTGTCGATCCGGCTGTCGGGCACCGCCGACAAGCTGGTCGAGACCTGGAACGAGATGGTCATCGACCTGCTGCTGGCCATCGTCATCGTCTACCTGGTGATGGCGGTCCTTTTCGAGAGTTTCGTCTACCCGCTGATCATCATCCTCACGGTGCCCGTTGCCGCGGCCGGCGGCGTGGCGGGGCTGGCACTGCTCAATATCGGGGTCAACCAGCCGCTCGACATGCTGACGATGCTAGGGTTCGTGATCCTGACCGGCATCGTAGTCAACAACGCGATCCTGCTGGTCCACCAGACGCTCTACCATATCCGCGAGGACGGCATGTCGCCGGACGACGCGATCATGCGCGCGACCCAGAACCGGGTCCGGCCGATCTTCATGTCGACGCTCACTTCCGTGTTCGGCATGCTGCCGCTGGTGCTGTTTCCGGGTGCCGGCTCGGAGCTCTACCGTGGCCTTGGCTCCGTCGTGCTGGGCGGGCTTTCGCTGTCGGCGGTGCTGACACTGGCAATCGTGCCGCCAATGATGTCCGTCACAGTCGGCTGGCGCGAACGGGGCGAAACTCCGCCGAAAGAAACCGTCGTGAACCCCGCCGAATAGGCATCTCGCGTTCGCGGCAACCACGCACTACCATGGTGCCGCCATGTCCGGTTCGACCAACAGCCTGTCCGGTGTCCCGTTTCTCGACCCGCTCGACGAGCCCGCGCGCAAGTCGCTCGAGCAGCGCGCGCGCTGGGTCCGGCACAAACCCGGCGAGACCATCATCGACCGCGAAAGCGACTCCCGCGACGTCTATTTCGTCGTCGAGGGGCGGGTGCGTGTGGTGAACTTCTCCCTGTCGGGCCGCGAGATCAGCTTCGACGAGATCGAGCCCGGCGGGGTTTTCGGCGAACTGGCGGCGCTGGACGGCCAGCCCCGTTCCGCCACGGTGGTGGCATTGGCCGACACATTGGTGGCCTCGGTCTCGCCGGACACGTTCGTCAACCTGCTGCGCGACCATCCGGACATGGCCATCACGCTGATGCAGGAACTGGCGAAGATCGTGCGGGCCTCGACGGGCCGGATCATGGACCTCAGCACG
>JAEPNS010000088.1:2768-10420 GCA_017643325.1 Alphaproteobacteria bacterium
CTGGGCGCGCACAACCGGGTCCATTCGGAAATCCTCCGCGAGGCGCGCGCGAGCACCGACGACGACGAAAGCAACGAAGCGCGAATCTCGCCGATCCCCGTTCATGCCGACATCGCCGCACGTGTCAGCACGACGCGCGAGACCGTGGCGCGGGTTCTGAGCGACCTTGCGAAGCAGGGGCTCGTGAAACGCGAGAAGGACGCGCTCGTCGTTCTCGACCTGGAGCGCCTGGAAGATCTGGTCGACGAAGTTCGCGACTTTTAAACCACTGATTTCAATACATTTTCAAAATATTTTGCCGCCATGTGACGTCTGTCACTGTGGAACGGTATGGGTCCACCTACGTTATGTGCATGGCGACGGGATGTCGTCACGCACCGAGCGGAAAGGAGAACCCCATGTCCCGGCAAACGCGCATCAACCTGGCAGCCCTGTTACTTGCACTGCCTCTGGTCGTCGCGATCGCCGAGATGACACTCCCCTCAGGGTTCTGATTTCCCCGGCGCAAACTTCGCATTCATCCCAACCTCCTCCTTGGACTTGCGGCCGATCTCGAAAGAGATCGGCCGTTTTCTTTCCCGCCCGGGTCAGAATTCCCAGCGCCGGTTCACGCCGACGGAGAAGCGATAGTTCTTGTAGGAGAAGTTGGTGATGTTCGACAGCTGGCGATACGCCTCCGCACTGACGGTCAGCGTCAAGTCCTGCAGCAGGGCGGGAACCTCGTCGTCGATGGCGCGCAGCGGCAGACCGTAGGTCACGCGCAGGCGCCCCGCCTTGTCGCTGCGGGTGTCGGTCGCGATGCTCGGGTCGTTGCGGTCGTAGCGGTCGCGCGTGAGCGTCAGGGACGAGAGCAGGAAGTCACCGTCCTCGAACAGCCAGGTGTGGGTGGCGGAAATCTCGTCGCGGTCGAAGGAATTGAAGCCGCGCGCCGCGATCGTGCGCGCACGCCGGAAACTCGCGCGGATACGCTGGGTCGGGTCCAGCACCTGCGAAAACCCGAGCTGGAAGTCGAGCACCCGGCCGCTGCGCTGGGTCGCGGTCGTGTTGCCGGTGATGTTGTTGTACGACTGGTACTTCACCTTGCCCGTGCCGAAGACCTTGAACGTGTTCGATACGTCGCGGTTCCAGTCCAGCGAAAACCCGCGGGAATCCAGGTATTTCTGACGCGAGAGCAGAACGTTCTCGTACAGGAGCCGCGGCGTGAACGTGTTCGGCGCGAAGTCGAGCGAGAACCCCCAGTCGGCCGATACCGCGTGAAGGTCGAGGTCGTCCTGCTGCACCTGCTCGCCCTGGTAGTAGACAAGTCCGCCGACCATCATGTGGCGCTTCTGCGCGCCGAGGTCATGCTCGAAGGAGATCTGCGCCAGCCCGTTCAGCGACAGGTCGTCCTGCCGCAGCGAGCCGCCGGTCGCACGCGTCGGCAATCCGAACGCGAAACGTTCCTTCGACGTGGGCGAGGCGTTGCGGTTCCAGTCGTACTGGGTCGCGAGGTTGACCGCGAGGACGAACTTGGTCGTCTTGCGGCGCTGGGCGATCTGCTCGAGATACCGGTCGATCTGCTGGCGCAGGTCGTCGGGCATTTCCAGATCGCGCACCGCGCGCAGCTCGCGCTCCGCCTCATCCAGATTGTCGAGACGAAACAGGACGATCGCGAACAACACACGCACCGTCGCAAGGTCGGGACGGATCAGCAGGATCCGCTCCAGCGTCGCGCCCGCACCGCGCACATTCCCTTCCCGGATCTGCGTCAGCGCATAGCGGAAGTTGAGCTCGATGTTGTCGGGGTCCGCGAGGACGTCCTGGTAGGTGACCGGGGGTCCATCCCCGAACGCCTCGAGATCGAGCGCGTCCTCGGCGGCACGCTCGACGTCCTCGGTCCCCTCGATGTCCTGCTGGAGTTCTTCCTCGCGTTCCTCAGCGGCCCCCTGCTGTGCAAGCGCAGGCAACGCTGCCGACGCCGCAACGGCAAGTGCCAATCCGAAACTGACGAAGCGGGCGCACCGTGCCCAGCCCGGTGCGCCGCATAGCGGATACGCGTACAGAAATGCCCCCAAGATTTGACCGGAATTAAGCATGAGGCGCGGTAGCGGAGCAAGCGCAAGCGCGCGCGTAACCTATTGAAGTATCATTTTGTTTCAGCGACGTAGACCCCGTCCCAGCCGGGCGGCGGCGGGTCGAAGGAATACTGCAGGATCCGGTCCGCGTAGAGGTCGTACAACTCGCGGATGGCGTCCGGGCAGTCCAGACACGCATTCAGCGCATCCTGTGCGACATCCCAGTCGCACGTGCGGTACGCCGTGAGCATCTTCCGGTGCGATTCGCGGAGCGCCATGAAGTCCGGATCCCGGGCCATCTCCGCGTCGCCCATCAGCGCGTAGATCGTGACGGCCTCGCTCTTGCCCTTCACCGCGATCAGGTCGAGCTCCAGGAAGGCGAACTCGTCGGCCACATGGGCCTGCGTCGTCTCCCCGACGACGATGAGGGCGCCGTAGTTCTTCGACTGGCCCTCGAGACGCGCCGCAAGGTTCACCGCGTCGCCCAGCACCGAATAGTCGAAGCGCTGGTCCGAGCCCATGTTGCCGACCACGCATTCGCCGGAATTGATTCCCACGCCGACCCCGACCATGAACGCGGCGGGGTCCTCGGCCTTGCGTTCCTCGTTGACCCGGTTCAGCGCCTCGATCATGGCGAGGCCCGCGTCGCAGGCGTGGCGGGCATGGTCCGCATCGTCGAGCGGTGCGTTCCAGAACGCCATGATGCAGTCGCCCATATACTTGTCGATCGTCCCGTTGCGATCGAGAATCTCCGACGTCAGCGGCGTCAGAATCCGGTTGATCAGCGTCGTGAGGCCCTGCGGATCGTCGCGATGGGCTTCGGAAATCGCGGTGAACCCGCGGATGTCGCAAAACAGCAGCGTCATCTCCCGGGTCTCTCCGCCGAGCCGGAGCCGGTCCGGTTCCTCGGCGAGCTGCTCGACGAGGGCGGGCGAAAGATACTGACCGAAGGCCGAGCGGATCTGGCGGCGCTGGTTTTCCGAGTTCAGAAAGTTGATGAGCGAGCTCGACATGTAGACGAGCAGCACGACGACAGCGGGATACACCGGGTCGATCAGGATGCGTGCGTTCGCATAGGCGAACCAGCCCACCGCAATGCCGGCGGCGATGGCCACGATCGAGACCAGCGCACCGCCTGTCGCACCGAGCCTGGGAAGCAGCAGGATCAGCAGGATCCCCAGGAGCGCGAAGGCCGACAGCTCTGCTCCCAGCGTCCAGTCGGGCCGTGTGAGGAACGAGTCCGTCAGCATCTGCTCGATCAGCTCGGCATGCACCTCGACACCCGGCAGGATCGGGTTGAGCGGCGTGGAACGCAGGTCGAGCAGGCCGGGCGCGCTGGTGCCGACCAGCACGATCGCGCCCTCCAGACCGTCGGCCTCGGTGATCGGCTCGTCGGCGGACCAGAGCCGGCGCGCCGGCAGGTAGCGATCCGGCCTGTGGCCGGTGTAGTGCAGCCACACATGGCCCCGGCCGTCCGTCACCACCGGGACCTGTCCGACCGCGACACTCGCGATCCCCGACACCGCCCCGGCGCCCTCCCCGCTCCCGTCTGCCATCTTGATCCGGTAGGCCCGCGCGCCCTGCGCCACGCGCAACGCCTCGGCGCCCAGCGTCGGATAGAGCGCGGGCAGCGCGAAGGGGTCGGCGTAGTCGGGCTCGGTGCCCGGCGGAACATACTGGGTGAAGATCGGCACGCGGCGGATCAGGCCGTCGATTTCCGAGGGGAAATTGATGTTGCCCAGACCGGCCGCGGCCTTGTCGAGGATCGGCAGGTTCGAAATCGCTGCCCGGTTGACTGGCAGGAAGATGTGCGGCGGCGTGCCGCCGATGGCCACGCCCGCTTTCGGGTTCGGCGGGCCCGTGGCGCCGCCCGCGCGCGTGAGCGTGAAGCCCGTGACGACCCGCCCGCGCGCAAAGGACTCGGCGAGCGCCTCGTCGTGGTCCGGCAGGGACTCGACATTCACGCGCAGCGCCTCGTCCACCGCGCCCTCCGGCCAGGCCGACAGGACATTGCGCGGCGACGTGCGGTCCGGCTCGGCAAACAGCACGTCGAAAACCACGACGGCTGCGCCCTCCTCGTGCAAACGGTCGACGAGACTGGCGATTCGCGTGCGCGGCCAGGGCCACTGGCCGATCTCCGCGAGGCTTGCATCGTCGATATCGACGATGCGGACCGGCAGGGGCTCGTAATGACGCGGCTCGATCCGCTGGTAGGTGTCGAAGGTCCACCAGCGCACGAGCTGGACCGGCGTCGGGTCCTCGACCCGGACGAACAGGGCCAGCAACAGGATCACGACCGGGATCAGGCGGGATGTCCACGCACGCATACCGCAATCTATCCCACGGAACGAGGCCGTCCCAAGCGTTCATCGGTCCGGCCTGCCGAACCCGACCGGCGAACCGCGCAAACCCTTTTCCACCGGGATTTTGGAGGCTGTGACCCCCGTCACTGTGCGTGCCGGCCCGGCAACCTAGATTGGGAGCATAACAACGGAGACGCACGATGACCCTTCAGAACCTGACCCCGCCGGCCACCGCACTGCGGTTCGGCCTTGTCGCCGGAACGGGACTGGCAGCCGGTGCCGCGGCCGGTCTTCTCGCAACGGTGGCGCTCGCGCTGGCGGCACTGTAAACCGTTCCCGTTGCCCGTCGAACCTTACGTTCAGAGTCGTTCATGTCACGTTCCACGAGATCCAGGCTCGCCCTGAGCACCGTCGCCTTCGTCCTGCTGCCCGCGAGTGCCCTCGCGCAGGCAACGGGCGAGCTTGCCGGTGTGGCCGCCGCCGTGCGCGGTGACGTCACGCTCGTTGCGGCGGTCCCCGCCACGCCCGAGCGCGTGGTGGGCAGGAACCTCGGCAGCGGCGACCGGATCTTTCTCGGCGACGAGATCGAGACCGGTCCCGAGTCCGGCATGCAGATCATGCTTCTCGACGAGACCATCTTCACCATCGGGCCCGACGCGGGGCTGGTGATCGACGAGTTCGTCTACGACCCGGCGACCAGCGCCGGCAAGGTGACGGCCTCCGTCGTCAAGGGCGCGTTCCGCTTCGTCTCGGGACGCGTCGCCAAGGAAGAGCCGAGCAACATGAGCGTGAAGACGCCCGTGGGCACGATCGGCATCCGCGGCACGTCCGCCGCCGGCGTGATCGCGCCGGCCGACCCGAACGACCCGGCGAGCCCGCTCACCGGCACATTCGTGCTGCTCGGCCCCGGAACGGGCAACAACGCCGGCGAGCGCGCGGGGCGCATTCTCGTCACCAACGGCGACACGACGGTCGAGATCACCCGCTCGGGATTCGGCACCGTGATCGAGGGCCCGACCCTGCCGCCGGGCACCCCCGTGCGCCTGAACCCGGCCCAGGTGGCCGGCCTGACCGCCGCGCTGGGAACCGACGGCAGCGCCCGCCCGCAGCAGGGCCGCGGCGACGGCCAGGGCGCAGGAGGTCAGGGAGGGAACAACCAGTCAGGAACGAGTTCGACATCAACGGCGGGGCCAAGCACCCGCAGCACGCGGATCCAGAGCGGTCAAGCCACAAGGGCGACAGGTCAGAACATTGGTGAAGGCGTTACTCGCATCATCGCACAACAGCGAATCACCGACGACAGTGACAATCCAGAAGAGTTGATCTCAGATCCTGCGGCGATACCAGGTACACTATCTACGACTCAGGTTGCCACGTTCGACCAGCTGCGCTCGATCCAGACCGGCACCGCCAACTTCAACTTCGGCACCATCCAGCTCAACCACGAGAGCGGGCCCCACACCAACAGCGGCGGGTCCTACAACGCGACGGCAACCATCGACTTCGGGGCGCAGACGATCGACCTGAACATCACCAGCGTGACCTACTTCTTCAACGGCGGTGATAACGAGAGCTTCGTTTTCGACCCCGACGCCAACGGTGGTGGGGGCGGCGGGGCGCTCGACAACACGTATGCCAACGACACCGGCGCCGTTGCGGAAACCTGGACGACGGACAACGACTCCAGCAACTTCACGACCGCCCCGACGGACGGTGCGTCCGCGAGGGTCGAAGCCGCGATCCTCAACAACGTCGATGCGGGGGTCATTGCGGCGAAAGGTTTCGTGAAGGTCACAATCAAGGAAAACGGCGGCGACACGGTGATCTCCGGCGGTTCCCTGAAGGACCGCCAGTAACCTCAGTCCCGCCCCAGTCCCCTCAGCACCTCCGGCGCGCCCGCCTGGATCATGCGCACGTCAGACGTCGGCGTGACCAGGTCGAAGCCGTCCTCGAGCATCTTCGCTGCGTAGTCGGTACGCGTCGCGTGCACACCGGCCTTGATACCCGCCGCGTGCGCCGCCTCGCGGATCTGCGCGATGAGGTCTGCGACCGGGCCATCGAAATTGTCGTGCTTGGGCGGGTGGCCGTGGGAGAAGGCCAGGTCCGTCGGCCCGATATAGAGCGCATCGAGCCCCGGCGTTTCCGCGATCTCCTTGAGGTTCGCCATTCCCTCGCGCGTCTCGATCATCGCGAAGGTCGCGATCTCGTCGTTGGCCGTGTCGAGATAGCCCGGCCCGCCGACGATCATGCCGCGATAGGCCCCGTTCGACCGAACCCCGACGGGCGGGTAGCGGCAGGCGGCGACGAAGCGCTCCGCGTCGTCGCGGTTGTTCACCATCGGGCAGATGATGCCGAAGGCCCCCGCGTCGAGCGCGCGCATCATGACCGAGGGCTCGTTCCAGGGCACCCGCACGACGGGCGTGACATCTGAGGCCGCCATGGCCTGCAGCATGGGCACCGCATCCGAAATACCGATCGGGCCGTGCTGCATGTCGATGGTGAGGCTGTCCCATCCCTGGTGCGCCATCACCTCGGCCAGGTAGGCGCCGGGCGACGACAGCCAGCCGTTCACGGCGGCGTCACCCGCCGCCCAAAGGTCTTTCAGTCTGGACATGATCCCCGCCCCGGTATGTTGGTTTCAGGCGGGCAGTCTGGCACGCCCGCCAACCGTGCGCCAACCGAGCTCAGCCTGCACGTGCCGCAAGTTTCCGGCGAAGCTCCGCCTGGTGGTCCGCCGTCAGGCCGTACCTCCAGACGGCGGCCAGGGCGACCAGTTTGAACAGGACCGGGCAGACTCCGAACAGCAGCGTGAGCACCAGCAGCGCCTCGCCGTCGTTGTACATGTCCGGTACGAAGCCGACGCTGTCCAGCAGCTTGAGCGAACCGCCTACCACGAGCGCGGCCGCGGCCTTCGCCGCCATCGCCCAGACCGCGTAGTAGAGGCCTGTTCGCGTCTCACCGGTCTCCACCGCGTCCTGGTCGACCGCGTCCGCCAGCATCGCGGCCGGCATAGCGAGGTCCGCGCCCAGCGTCAGACCGGCGACCAGCGCGACGGCAAGGAACAGCCAGGTGTCGCCGGAGCCCAGCGCCGGGACGATCCCAAAGGCGAGAATGGCGAGGATCAGGGCATGGCGCCACGCGATATGCTTGCCGACCCGCCGCGCGAGAAAAAGCCAGAGGGGCGTCCCCAGGATCGCGGCCACGAAGTAGGCCGCGAGATAGGCCGCGGTCCAGTCCGGCCGCTCGAGCACCTGTTTCACGTAGAAAAAGATAAGTGTCACGGGAAAGGCATTGG